>NZ_JAWRVK010000039.1:0-40312 GCF_036663575.1 Halalkalibacter flavus | reverse complement strand
TAGAAGCAATAGGCGGAGCCGTCGCCTCACTTTTAGCCTTTTCTGAGTGGTTTTCTCAGAAAAGGCGTGCGACGTGCGAAGCCATTGCTCTTCTTAGTGTTCGCTTTCAGACATCTTTGAACGTCCCCAATATTAATAAAAGCCGCGCATGCGGC
This sequence comes from Halalkalibacter flavus, assembly GCF_036663575.1. Classification (NCBI taxonomy): domain Bacteria; kingdom Bacillati; phylum Bacillota; class Bacilli; order Caryophanales; family Bacillaceae; genus Halalkalibacter; species Halalkalibacter flavus. The sequence goes on along the minus strand of NZ_JAWRVK010000039.1, from coordinate 40,157 downwards.
TTTTCTTAGAAGCAATAGGCGGAGCCGTCGCCTCACTTTTAGCCTTTTCTGAGTGGTTTTCTCAGAAAAGGCGTGCGACGTGCTAAGCCATTGCTCTTCTTAGTGTTCGCTTTCAGGCTTCCCCAATAACCCCCACTTTTTTAACTTTTACTGAAGGTTATTCTGTTGCTGCATTGCATCAAATACTTGTTGTTGAGCTTGTTGAACTTGTTGCTTCTCTTGCTGAACATTTTGCTTCTCTTGTTCAACTTGCCCTTGAAGCGTTTGTAGATACTGTTGTCCTTGCTCTACTTGTTGATGCAAATTTTGTAAATTGATCTTCTGTTGCTGTACTTCCTGCTGTGCTTGTTGAAGCTTTTGTTGAGCATCTTGAAACTGTTGGTTTTCCATTTGTAAATTTTGCTGTGCCTGTTGCAATGGATTAAGTTGTGGTGATGGTTGTTGTTGGGGTGACGTGTCCTGTTGAATTTGCAACTCTGTACTTACGAATTGTTCGCTTCCCGTTTCGAGATCCTGCTTAGCCTGTTCAAGAAATGCCTTTGTTTCAGTTAGATCTATGTTCTGTACGCTTCCTTGTCCAGCCGGCAATAACAATTGCTTTTTTTCTCCCATATTATAGACCTCCGCTCCTCATAATTAGGTACATAGATACCCAGTAAATATCGTGCTCATTATCGCTGTTTCTATGCTTAGTGAAAGCTTTGAGAAAAAGACAGAAAAGCCCTAATAGCAACAGCTATTAGGGCTTTTGTTATGAATAAATTTTAATCATTATCCAACAACAATATTAACTAATTTACCTGGTACGGCAATGATTTTTCGCACGCTTTTCTCACCAATGGCCGCTTGAACTTTTTCATCATCCTTTGCAATCTCTTCCATTTGCTCACGGGTTGCATCTGCTGGAATTAGAAGCTTTGCTTTTACTTTCCCGTTAATTTGAACGACAACTTCTACTTCGTTTTCAACAAGCAATGACTCGTCGAATGTCGGCCACTGTTCATAACTAATCGTGCCAGTATGTCCTAACTTCTCCCAAAGCTCTTCCGCTAAATGTGGTGCAATTGGAGACAGCATTTTCACAAATCCTGCCATTAGCTCACGAGGAAGTACTTCTTGTTTGTATCCCTCATTGATAAATACCATCATTTGCGAGATCGCCACGTTAAAGCGTAACTCCGTCATATCTTCTGTGATCTTCTTAACTGATTGATGATACACACGCGTAAAGCTTTCTGTTGCTTTTGCATCTTGAATCTTACTATTTAATTCACCTGTTGCTTCATCAACAAAGAGACGCCATACACGATCTAAGAAACGACGAGCTCCATCTAGCCCATTTGTTGACCATGCAATCGATCCATCAAGTGGTCCCATAAACATTTCATATAGGCGTAATGTATCAGCACCATGGCTTTCAACAACATCATCTGGATTCACGACGTTGCCTTTTGACTTACTCATTTTTTCATTGTTCTCCCCAAGAATCATCCCTTGGTTAAAAAGCTTTTGGAAAGGCTCTTTTGTTGTAACAACACCAATATCATATAGAACTTTATGCCAAAAACGAGCATATAACAAATGAAGAACGGCATGCTCAGCACCACCAATATAGATATCTACCGGCAGCCATCTCTTTAGCTTATCTGAATCTGCTAATGCATCTCGGTTGTCTGGATCAATGTATCGAAGGTAGTACCAGCAGCTACCAGCCCACTGCGGCATCGTATTTGTTTCACGACGACCTTTCTTTCCTGTTACAGGATCAACGACCTCAAGCCACTCCTTCGCATTTGCAAGCGGAGATTCTCCCGTTCCAGAAGGTCTAATTTCTTTCATTTTCGGTAACTCAAGTGGCAGTTCACTTTCAGGAACTGTCGTCATCGTTCCATCCTCCCAGTGGATAACTGGAATTGGCTCACCCCAATAACGCTGACGGCTAAATAACCAGTCACGAAGACGATACGTTACTTGCTTTTTGCCAAACTGATTTGCTTCTAGCCACTCAATCATATTGCGGATCGCTGTTTCTTTGTCTAAGCCGTTTAAGAAGTCAGAGTTTACGTGCTCTCCATCTCCTGTATATGCTTCTTCTTCAACGTTTCCACCAGCTACAACTTCACGAATCGTTAAATCAAATGTCTTTGCAAACTCATAGTCACGTTCGTCATGAGCTGGTACCGCCATGATTGCACCTGTTCCATAACTTACAAGCACATAATCAGCAATCCAAATCGGAATGCGCTCACCATTCACAGGATTAACAGCAAAAGCACCAGTGAATACCCCTGTTTTTTCCTTTGAAAGCTCTGTACGCTCTAAATCACTCTTAGCAGCTACTTTAGCTTTATATGTGTCAACTTGCTCTTGTTGCTCAGCTGTTGTAATAACATCAACAAGCTTATGCTCAGGAGCTAATACCATATACGTTGCACCAAATAACGTATCCGGACGTGTCGTAAAAACTTTTACATCTTCTCCTTCATGTCCATCCACTTTAAACGTAACTTCAGCCCCTTCAGATCGGCCTATCCAGTTGCGCTGCATATCTTTAATGCTTTCAGGCCAGTCAAGTTCTTCTAAGTCCTCAAGTAAGCGATCAGCGTAAGCAGTTATTTTTAACATCCACTGCTTCATAGGTCGGCGTTCAACTGGGTGGTCACCTCGCTCACTTTTCCCATCAATTACCTCTTCATTCGCAAGGACTGTTCCAAGTGCGGGGCACCAGTTAACTGCGACTTCATCAATATACGCTAACCCTTTTTCGTGTAACTTCGTAAAGATCCATTGTGTCCATTTGTAATAGTTTGGATCCGTTGTATTGATTTCACGATCCCAATCATAAGAGAATCCTAATGATTTAATTTGTCGGCGAAATGTATTAATATTTTGTTCCGTAAAGATTGCTGGATCATTGCCTGTGTCTAATGCGTATTGTTCTGCAGGAAGACCAAATGCATCCCAGCCCATTGGATGAAGAACATTATATCCTTGCATTCTTTTCATACGAGATAAAATATCAGTCGCTGTATATCCTTCAGGGTGCCCAACATGTAGACCTGCCCCAGAAGGATAAGGAAACATATCTAAAGCATAAAACTTAGGCTTATCTGTTTCCTCTGTTGTTTTAAACGTTTTATTTTCTTCCCAATATTGCTGCCACTTCTTCTCAATCTGATCATGTGAAAACGACATCTTTTACTCCTCCTAAATGTATGTTGTTCAAATGGCGATACTCTCGAGCTATCATGTATGTTAAGATCATTCATAAAGGAATTTACCGTACATATAGAAAAAACCCCCACCCCTAACATTTTGTTAGGGACGAGAGTTATTTTATATTTCCCGCGGTACCACCCACATTAATGAATATCAATCCTTCATTCGCTCTTCACAAATAACGGTCGTGACCCGTCGAAAGCTACTTCATTCACTTTCAAAACTCGAAGGCGAGTTCACCATACTTGTTCGACTGACTTGCACCACCCGTCAGCTCTCTGCAATCCCAACTATGATTACTACTCCTTTTCTACGTCAACATATGAACTTATTTGTATTGTATGAATTCATACGGCTCATGTCAAGCAACCGTTTTAGCTTAACTGGGAATTTGGGCTTCGTGCTGCCTGCTCTCCAATAGCCGTTTTAACGGCCAATCGTAAATGAATAAGATCAAGATGGTAAAGCCAAACAAAATCAAAAGTAAAATAATAAGTATCGACATCGAAAAGAAATCGACCATGATCCCTCCTAAAAGAGGTCCAACCATTCTGCCTCCTGTTGCGACACTATTAATAATCCCTTGATAAAACCCTTCTTTATTCTTTGGCGCTAATTTACTTGCAATCGTTGGAACGGCTGGCCATACAAACATCTCTCCAATTGTTAAAATGATCATAGCAACAAGAAACATGGAAAAGACACTTGCTTGTAAAAGAACAGTGTAAGACAAAATAAAAATCAAGACACCAACAATCACTTGCTGCTTTAATGTATGTACCCACTTTTTAATCAACCACGAAACAATAGGTTGCGCAAATACAATCATCAAACCATTAATCGTCCATAAAAAGCTGTATTGCTGAAGACTTATACCTAGTGACTGTGTATGAACCGACACATTTGCTTGCCACTGTGTATAGGCAACCCAACAAATAAAGAAAGCAACTGATAACAAGGCAAGCGATTGCATTCTATAGTTGCTACGTAAAGAAGTCTTTTGTTCAAATACATTGGACGTGCTCGCATGTTGTGCCTTTGCTCCAATACTTTGAAAACAAATGGCAACAAAAATCGCTAGCAAAGCATACATAAGTGCATTGGCAGAAAATACAGCTGTCAACTCTACTGTTGCCACAACACCTACTAGTGCTGTCCCTAGAGCAACTCCAACATTTTGGGCAATATACATCGCATTAAATGGTTTTCGACCTCCTTCTGGCCACAGGCTTCCTGCTAAAGCATACATGGCAGGGAAGATAACACCAGAACCAAAACCTAACCCAATAAGTAAGAACATATAAAAATAATAACTATGGTAAAATACTAATACCACAGCACTAATCGTTGTGACAATTAGTCCGAATATCATTGTTTGATAAGCACCAATCTTATCAAATAACCGACCACCTATTAAACTCCCCAAAACACCCGCACCAGCGTTCAACATAAGAACAAACCCTGCTGCGGTTAATGACCGACCTAACTCTTGATGAATAATAATTGCATTTAACAGCCATAAAAAAGAGGCACCAGTTACAATAATAGCCATAGCCACTATTAATAACCAAAGTGATTTCGGCATAATATTAGCCCCTCCTTCCTCTTTATCCCTTAGCCATCTTAGGTGATCTCCTTGGGAATTGCAATCTTTTTTATCTACCATTTGCTGTTAGAACAATTTTAAAGCTACAATAGTAGATACACGAACCTGATAAGTTCTTTCTTGCAAAAAGAAGAAAGGTGATATAATGACATTTCAAAATTACGGAGATAAGCGATATTATTCATGGAATTACTATTTAAGAAACCAATTTGGTGAAAAAGTGTTTAAAATCCCTCTTGATGCTGGTTTTGACTGTCCGAATCGAGACGGTAATGTCGCACATGGAGGATGCACGTTTTGTAGCGAACGTGGTTCAGGGGATTTTGCAGGTGATCGTAAAGATGACTTAGTGACTCAATTTAACACGATTAAACATAAAATGCATAAAAAATGGAAAAGTGGAAAATATATTGGCTACTTTCAGGCATATACAAACACCTATGCTCCAGTTGAAACATTACGTGAATACTTTGAAGAAATTCTAAAGCAAGAAGGAGTTGTAGGTCTTTCCATTGCAACGAGACCTGACTGCTTACCAGATGATGTTGTTGATTATCTAGCAGAATTAAACGAGCGAACGTTTTTATGGGTTGAACTCGGCTTACAAACAGTTCATGAGAAAACGGCATTATTAATAAATCGAGCCCATGATTATGAATGCTATGTCAAAGGAGTAGAGAAATTACGAAAGCACGGAATCAATGTTTGTGCACATATCATTAATGGGCTCCCGCTTGAGGACCGCAACATGATGATGGAGACAGCTCAAGAAGTAGCAAAGCTTGACGTACAAGGAATCAAAATTCATCTTCTTCATTTGTTAAAAAAAACCCCAATGGTGAAGCAGTATGAAAAAGGCTTGCTTCAATTTATAAGTCAAGACGATTATATTAACCTTGTTGTTGATCAACTAGAAATTCTTCCTCCTTCTATGGTCATTCATCGCTTAACAGGAGATGGTCCTGGAGACATTATGATTGGACCTATGTGGAGTATGAATAAATGGAGTGTTCTTAATGGAATTGAAGCAGAGCTTGCGCGGCGCAATAGTTGGCAAGGTAAATTTTGTCATGCGGAAAGGGTGTCATTAGAATGAACGTACTTGGAGTGTTACCTTTTGCACGATTTTTGTTAGAAAATGTTTTATCTCCGGGGGATATCGCTGTTGATTGTACAGTTGGCAATGGGCATGATACCGTCTTTCTAGCTAATCTTGTTGGGGAAAATGGGCATGTGTACGGCTTTGATATCCAAGCTGAGGCGATCGCTTCAACTACAGAAAAATTAACAGAGCATCAATTACTTGAGAGAGTTACATTGCATCAGCAAGGACATGAAGAGGTACGTTCTGTCATACCTGAATACAAACAAATGAAACTAAAAGGGGCTATCTTTAACCTCGGTTATCTCCCAGGTGGTGATAAGTCAATTATTACCCAACCAACATCGACCATTGCTGCACTTAGTGCGTTGCTCGATATGATGCCAAAAGGAGGTACGATCGTTCTAGTGATCTATCATGGCCACGAAGGCGGAAAAACAGAAAAGGACTCACTCCTTTCTTTTCTTGAGCAATACGATCAACGCCTAGCTCATGTACTTAAATATGAATTTATTAATCAATCAAACAATCCACCATTTGTTGTTGCCGTGGAAAAGAGGTAATAGTTGACAATTTGTAGCAATAGTTTGAAAATATAAATAAACAGAATTTTGAGGAGAGCCGTTTATGACACTACTAGATTCAGTGTTAGCTCATAACAAACAGTTTGTTATGGAAAGGCAATACGAGAGGTTCCAAACAACAAAATTTCCTGATAAGAAGGTCGTAATCTTAACCTGCATGGATACACGCCTATTGGAACTTCTGCCTTTTGCTATGAATGTAAAAAATGGGGATGCAAAACTTATAAGAAATGCTGGGGCCGTTATCTCTCATCCGTTTGGGAGTATTATGAGAAGCATTTTAGTCGCTATCTACGAATTAGGTGCAAATGAAGTCATGGTTGTAGGACATCACGGCTGCGGGATGACTGGATTGCAACCATCTAGCATTCTTCAGAAGTCTCAAGAAAGAGGAGTCAGCTTGGAAACAATAGATATGTTAGAGTTTTCAGGTGTAGATGTGAAAGGCTTTTTAACCGGCTTTGAAAAGGTTGAAGAAAATGTTGAAAACAGTGTGCAAATGATTAAACGTCACCCTCTGCTTCCGAAAGATGTTTCTGTCCACGGACTTGTCATTTGCCCCGAAACAGGTCAGCTAGATTTAATAATTAATGGGTACGAAGATACGAAGATGAGTATGATTCAAAATCAAAAGGTCTGATCCTACCATTAAGGAATCAGACCTTTTCCATGTATTAGCGGTCTCTACGATAAATCCAGCTATTTAATAAAAATAACATCGCTGGGAGTCCACCCATTTGAACCATCTTTTTTGATTTCTTTTTTAACTCTTTGTCTTTTTGGACTTTTTCGTCAGCTATATAAATAGCGATAACCCCTCGAATAATCATTCGATGGAATTTTGGATCAGGCAATTTCGACATAAACTGTTCTGCCTTTTCTACAAAAAAACGAAAACGTTCAATCATCTCTTCTTCATCTTTATAATAAAATAAGAAGTTTAATTCATCGTCGGCAATGTCTTCTTCTTGATCAATAAAATAATCAAGAAGTAAGTGAACACCTTGCATCCATGGATAATACCCCTCTTTTATTACTTCTGCTATTTCTGTTGTTAAGTCAGCTTTTGTTGCATAAGTAGCCAGTGTATAAATTCCTAATGTCGAGCCAGCACAGGCTGAAAATTCAAACCAGGTCATATTAGGAACTTTATGGCTGTGCTCTGCAAACCATTTTTCTAAACGTGGAATCCGTTCTTCTTTAACGACATGTTTATGTACTTGTAAATCGCCGTAATAACCACTTAACTCCAACATGGCGGCTTGCACTTTATCAAAAGAAGGAAACGTAGAAAGAATATTTTGGCATGTTTTTACAATGTCATGTAAATAGCCCCCATCCTCTTGTTCCTTACGATACTGATAATAATTTTTTAAGCTTGCTCCTGGTGTTAATGCATCGAGCAAAGCTTGATGCAGCAAGCGGAAATCGTTCGGGTCAAAGGATGGACTTTGATCACATAGATTATCTAAATAATCACAAGCAATTTGATAGGCAATGATAAATTGAAGCAAATCATCAAAACGATCCTTCGCTACGAGGCCATATACCCCGCCACCTTCACAATGGAATTTTTTCTTTTTAAGGGCGTCAAGTGCTTGGGCACGAAGCTCAGGATCTGGTATTAATGAAGCCTTCTCTATCCATGGGTCAAAGTATTTATGGACCGTTGGAATGACTTCTTTATAAATGTTCATAAGTAACGGGATAGGTCTTGTTGGTGCGCTCAACCGAAATTCCTCCTAGTCATTTTCCATACTTAGAACCTTAGCATATTCTAAGTATACATACAATTAAGTTGTACGGACTTTTAAGGAGTTAGCAAGTTAACAAAGCCAATAGCATAACGAAAAACATCTTCGCGTTCTGGCTCATTAAACACTTCATGATAGAAGCCTTCCCATTCCTTATAATGTTTCTCTTGTAATGAAAGGTGATTAAACCATTCTCTAACTTCATATTTATTCACAATGTAATCTTCTCCTGATTGGAGAACAAGTAGAGGAAGATTCGGAAATTTTTCTGGGTAACGATGTGCTAAGCGCATTGCCTTTGCCAATTCCTGATACCACCGAGCGGAAACCTTTGTAACCCGAAGTTCATCTTTTAAATAGGCTTCTCTCACCTCTTCGTTACGTGTCGTAAACTCAGTACGGATCCCTGAATTTTGACTAAACGAAGGGGCAACTCGGTGAAGAATTTTTGTCGCAAATTCCTTTGTTTTTGGAGGAGGTTCACTTAAACCTAAACATGGCGATGACAATATAACTGCGCTTATCATGGCTGTACTTCGCTCCATTAACGTGCGAATCACAACAAGTCCTCCCATACTATGCCCAAGTAAAAAAACCGGTAATCCTTTCGTTCTTGCTTCATTTAACCATTCTTCCACTGAATCAATATATTGATTAAACGATTGAATATGGCCTCTTTTTCCTCTTGTTTTTCCTTGGCCTGGGAGATCGCCCATCACCACATCAAACCCATGATCATTCCACTTTTTCGCTAGCCACAAATACCGTCCATGATGCTCTCCTGCACCATGAACCATGACGACCACTCCTCTTGGGTCAGCCACTTCCCATTTCCACATAACGTATTCCCCCTAACGATATAATTTGAAAAAAGACCATGGCGTTATGAAAAGTTATGTAATTGACAATTCTATCCTTTTTCAGTAACCCTGGCATTACGTTTTACGTTAAAATAAGTATAGCGATTTTTTTACTAAACGAAAAGGATGTGGACGAATGATTTATCGTTATCAAGACAAATTTCCGACAATTTCAGACAGTGCCTTTATTGCAGATGGAGTGACAATTACTGGAGATGTTACAATTGGAGAAGAGTCAAGTATTTGGTTTCAAACGGTTATCAGAGGTGATGTATCTCCTACAAGAATAGGGAACAGAGTCAATATTCAGGATCAATCAATGCTGCATCAAAGTCCAAAATATCCATTAATCATTGAAGATGATGTTACTGTAGGTCATCAAGTCATGCTACATAGTTGCACAATACGTAAAAATGCGTTAATTGGCATGGGCTCCATTGTATTAGATGGTGCTGAGATTGGTGAAGGTGCCTTTATCGGTGCTGGAAGCCTCGTCCCTCCTGGAAAGAAAATCCCAGCTAATTGTCTGGCATTTGGCAGACCCGCGAAAGTCATTCGTAATCTAACTGAAGAAGATACGGTTGATATGACTCGTATCCGTCGTGAATATGTAGAAAAAGGGCAGCATTATAAACAAGTTATTCAAAAAGATAAAAACAAATAACAGGATTTTCTTTTTTAATGAATAATATTGATTATTATTATCAATAATAAAGAAAGAAAAGAGCGATGGCCATCGCTCTTTTCAAGCCAAAATTAATGTTGTGGTTCAAACGTTTTACAATCTGTTTCTTCTTGCTTCTCTGCTTCTTTTCCTGTATGACTTACTACATAAATTCTGTCAGCCTCACACTGGTTTCCATGAGCCCAGTATACACAGTTGTTTACTTCACATAAAACATCTTGTGCCATTTCACTCACCCCCTCCTTAGTTTCATTTTGACCAATAAAGCTGGGAACCATACGGATAGGCTTAATAATTATTGGATTTGTATTGGGAGCAAAAGGGGGTCCTTTTCGAAATAAAGGATGCTTCCCTTGTTTTCAACAACGTTTCGGTCTTCTTCTCTCTTATGAAGGACTTTTCCCTCCTATCTCACATGCACTTCGGTCCTCACACTTCACCTCCTATCCTTATAAATCAGCAATAAAAAATGCACACGATTCTTCTAGAAAAATCGTGTGCATTAGTACGTCTCTATTTAATTTTTTTATAGTCCAGCTTGCTCCTTTAAAGCAGCCGCTTTATTCGTTTGTTCCCATGGTAATTCGACATCTGTACGCCCAAAGTGTCCGTATGCTGCTGTTTGCTTGTAAATTGGACGACGTAAGTCAAGCATTTTAATAATACCTGCAGGACGTAGGTCAAAGTTTTCACGCACAAGCGCTACTAGTGACTCTTCAGATACTTTTCCAGTACCAAATGTATCAATAGAGATCGAGACAGGTTGTGCAACACCAATGGCATAAGCTAACTGGACTTCACATTTATCAGCAAGGCCAGCAGCAACAATATTTTTCGCTACGTAACGAGCTGCATATGCTCCTGAGCGATCAACTTTTGTCGCATCTTTACCAGAGAATGCCCCACCACCATGACGTGCATATCCACCGTATGTATCAACGATGATCTTACGCCCAGTTAAACCAGCATCTCCTTGAGGTCCCCCAATAACGAAACGGCCTGTTGGGTTAATGAAGTATTTCGTTTTCTCATCAATTAATTCTTGTGGGACAACTGGGTTAATGACATATTCTTTTAAATTACGTTGAATTTGCTCTAGAGTTACTTCTGGATGATGTTGAGTTGAAATAACGATCGTATCAATACGAACAGGTTTTCCATCCTCATCATACTCTACAGTTACTTGTGTTTTCCCATCCGGACGAAGATAAGGAAGAATCTCCTCTTTCCGTACCTCAGTTAAGCGTCTAGCAATTTTATGACTTAGTGAAATTGGAAGAGGCATTAACTCTTTTGTCTCGTTGTTAGCATAACCAAACATAAGTCCTTGGTCACCAGCACCAATTGCTTCAATTTCTTCATCCGTCATTTGACCTTCACGAGCTTCTAGTGCCTTGTCAACACCTTGAGCAATATCTGCTGACTGCTCATCAATTGATGTAAGGACTGCACACGTTTCATAGTCAAAACCATATTTTGCACGAGTATAACCAATTCCTTTAATTGTTTCACGAACGATCTTTGGAATGTCAACATACGTACTTGTCGTAATCTCTCCCGCAACTAATACTAAGCCCGTTGTAACAGATGTTTCGCATGCTACACGAGCATTCGGGTCATTGGTTAAAATCGCATCAAGAATTGCGTCTGAAATTTGATCACATATTTTATCAGGATGCCCTTCTGTTACTGATTCCGACGTAAACAAACGTCTGCTTTTCAATTCTGTCATTATCAAATTCCTCCTTTAAACACTGCTACTACGCCATTAGCTTGTGTTTTTCTTTGAGACGGCACTCATGCCCCACCGAATGGGAAATACCTACCTGTCAGACCGTATAAACGATAAAAACCCTTCTCCTATAGAGGAAAAGGGTTGAATGTTTACCTTTAGCCTCTTATCGTCCAAGGCATAGCCTTGCAGGTTAGCACCTTTTCACTCATGGCTTTAAAGTGTTGGTTGCTGGGCTTCTTCGGGCCTGTCCCTCCGCCTACTCAGGATAAGAGTATCCGTTCGACGCATATCATATCGCACATGTTGTTTAGTGTCAACATATCCGACTCCTATCAAAGATATAATCAATTTTTCATTCAGATTTATTCTTATTGTGCACGATTCATTTAAAACTATGCTAATAACGACATAAGATTTACTAGCAGTCAAAGAGGCACTGATAGATGAAACCAACATCTTTTCAGTGCCTTTAAGCAAACCTCACCTTTTTATTTTTAGTATGGTGTATCATCTCGCCTCTCTTGATGGCTTGCGTTTTGTCTTTCCCTTTGTTGTTGCTTTTGCTCCCTTTCCTTCTCCAATTCTTGTTCTTTTCGAAGTTCTTCTCGAAGTTGCATTTTCATTAATTCATTTGCATTATCCCGAGGTTTCACTTGGCTATAAACCCCACTAGCTGTTAAACCGATAATCAGTGCCATCAGTACTTGTTCTCCCCACTCCCTAGGGATAAACCAAAGTATACCAGCTATTCCGATCGCTAATAGAGCACGATATTGCTTTTCAATACCAAAGGCATTTCCTATTACCGTTACAAGCGCCGCTACTACGGCTGAAACAGTAGCCAGATCCAACATGGAAACTTGCTGCAAATAGAACGCCTCCTTCATTTCTCTTTATCAACATTCTATGCATGAAGCAAAAATTTAGGAACAATTGAAGCATTTTGTTCAAATGCTGACCATAGAAGCAAAAAAAACTCCTACGAAAACACATTTTCTATTAAATATATCACAAATGAAAAAACGAATTAATAGTATAGACTATTAGACTTAATATGTTATACTAATTAACAAGATTTAGTATTTTATGCTAATAATCAAAAAATTAAAGAAAGGGTTTTGCGACAATGAATACAATCAGCCTTCAGTCCGAATTAATTAACTTAGTGAACTCAGACATGGTTCACCTTAATCTTCCTATCTCCTCATTAATTGAAAAGTCGTTAATGCGCGGTGAAGGGAAGCTCACATCTACAGGTGCACTTAGTGTTGAAACTGGCGCTTACACTGGTCGTTCCCCTAAAGACAAATTCATTGTCAACGAACCAGGTGTAAAACACAGCATTGAATGGGGAACGGTTAATCAGCCAATTGACAAAGATACGTTTACCTCCCTATATTTTAAAGTAATTGAACATTTAAAGAGTAAAGATGAAATTTTTGTTTCTGATGGCTATGCAGGTGCTGACAATCGGTATCAAATTCCATTAAAAGTAATTAACGAATTTGCATGGCACCAAGTTTTTGCACGTCAATTATTTATTCGCCCTACCAAAGATCAACAGGAACCTTTACAAAAAGAGTTCACAATAATATCAGCTCCATCTTTTAAAGCCGACCCTATAACTGACGGAACAAACTCAGAAGCATTTGTCATCATTTCTTTTGAAGAGCGTGTTGTGTTAATTGGCGGAACGGAATATGCAGGTGAAATGAAAAAATCCATCTTCTCCGTTATGAATTTCATACTTCCTGAGCAAGATGTACTTTCGATGCATTGCTCTGCAAATACAGGCAGAGAGGGAGACGTCGCCTTGTTCTTCGGTCTTTCCGGAACAGGCAAGACAACGTTATCAGCTGATCCTCTTCGTTCATTAATAGGAGATGATGAGCATGGCTGGTCAAGTAATGGCGTATTTAATATCGAGGGGGGTTGTTACGCTAAATGTGTAAACCTTTCCAAAGAAAAAGAGCCACAAATCTGGAACGCTATTCGATTTGGAACAATTCTTGAAAATGTAGCTGTTGATGTTGAAACAGGCAATGCAGACTACGATGATACATCGTTAACCGAAAATACTCGCGCAGCTTATCCGATTGATGCAATCCCTAATGCTTTAGTTCCAAGTGTTGCAGGACATCCAAAAACAATTATTTTCCTAACAGCAGATGCTTTTGGTGTTTTGCCTCCAATTAGTAAGTTAACAAAGGAACAGGCAATGTACCATTTCTTATCTGGATACACAAGTAAACTTGCTGGAACAGAACGTGGTGTAACTTCTCCAGAAGCTACTTTTTCCACTTGCTTTGGGGCACCTTTTCTTCCATTGCCAGCGGTTCGTTACGCTGAAATGCTAGGAGAAAAGATTGACCTGCATGATGTTAATGTCTACCTTGTTAATACTGGCTGGTCCGGTGGCGAATACGGAATCGGAAAACGGATGAATCTAAAATATACTCGCGCAATGGTTCAGGCTGCCTTATCTGGTGAATTACGTTCTGCAGAGACAATTACAGATTCTATTTTTGGACTACACATTCCTATTCATTGTCCTGGAGTACCTGACTTGGTTCTCAAACCTCGTGATACATGGGCAGATAAAGAAGCATACGATCAAAAGGCAAAAGAATTAGCCGCTAATTTCAAGAAAAACTTTGAAAAGTTCAATTCTATTAGCAGCAGAATTAAGAAAGCTGGTCCTAAATAAGATAAAAAACAGGGTCTCAAATTCGTCTTGAGAACCTGTTTTCCATCTTTTCTATATAATCTCCCTATTCATTTGGGCTTGTTGTTGAAAGTAGATAATCAATTAACGCCTCTTGCTCTTCTTCAGTAAAACCGGACGTTCTATCTACCCAATACTCATGACCAATCCCTTCCACATGTACATCCTTTAATTGTGGTACAGACTGATTTGCTTTTATTACTTCTTGGCGTAACTCCTTGTCGACCATTGCTTTTAAACTGTTGTATGGATCTGGCAGTTTTCCTTTCATAAGTGTACCGGGCACACCGATTTCACTTTCTTCATCCACCCCAACAGCAACCCCGCCATCGTGTAAATAAGGTGCTGAGTAAGCTAACCCAATTAAGCTTTTTACTTTATAACCACCGTTAGTCCCTATGTTAAATGCTAATCTGCTTTGCTCAGGATCGATATGATCTGTAGGTACTTTAAGCACGGTAGGATATTTAGGAAGAGGTGTAGGAGTATTCGGTGCATACATATACGACTCGCCTAATTCTTTCCCAACGTTTTTCAAAGATCTAGCTCTTGTCGGCTCTGTTTTTATTTCGTCTACGGGAATTATTTTATGATTTGTAAACGTTCTCCCAGCATGACAACTAATACAACCAGCTCTTGTGAACACCTCTCTTCCAGATGCTTTTGTCTCTTCGCTTTACCTTTCGCATATACGTAGGTGGTGCTAGCGCATTCTGATAAGCAGAAAGAGCATTATTTTCTTTCCCTACTTCTGTACCAATTGTGCTAACAATGGTTGCATTAGGCGTAATCATTGAAAGTTTAGGAAATGTCGGAGGTATTACTCCTTCATTTCCCCCTGAATATTCGTAGTATCGTCAACAGACCGAAAAAAGTCTGACGGCTTTTCGTTAGATGAAACATCATAGCGATACTTTTTACTAGCTGCATTTTGTAAAATTGTCGCCATATAAACTTCCTTATCAATATCAAATAAAGTATCACTATGTTCTGAGAAGGACAACGAATCTGAATTAAACGAATGTACTTCGTTATTAAACGTACTTAGACCTTTAAAAGGTCCGAACAATGAAAAGCCATTCCACCCATATGGATGTGCACCAAATGTAAACGCATCTGGTGTCTGGGTTGGATTTGCAACAAGGTCTGGTGTCGTATCAAAAATTCCCTTTCGCCACTTAATAAATGTCTCATCGACCGCATTCTCCAATGCTATTGGGTCTGGTAGCGCTTCTTCCTCGCCTTTTGAGTTTTCGATTGTTCGGTTTGTATCACGTATATAATCCCTTATCGATTCAATATCTGCTGTTGGGAAAAAAGCAGTTGAATTGGTCGCTAACGCAGTAATAAGACCACTGTCAAAATCTAAATTAGGTACTCCTTCCATCACTTTTCCTGTTTCTAAATCTTCTGTGGCATGACAAGCTGCGCAGCTTAGCCCAGCTCTCACTCTCCCATCAGAGTATGAAATTGGAATTCCCAAAGGTGTTAGAGCTCCTTTTGCAACATCTAACCCTGTGTCAATTTTATCTACCCAAGGATATCTGTTAAAAATATTTCATTGCTGAACGTTTCTGTATAAAACAATTCTTTTCCTAATTTGATCAACTCATCATCAACTTTAACTGCACCATGTTCAGGTGATAATCTTTTTTGTCGCTGATCTTTCGAAAGGGACATAGCTTCTTCTGGACTAATAAATGTTCCCATTACATCATAAGTAACTTTTTCACCAAATTCAGTCTTATAGTCATTTAGGATCTGATCTTCATTTGGAACATATCCATATTCGAATTCAACAAAAGATAGAATAACTGCAAAAATTGCTACAAATGAACTGATCAAAAAAAGTACTCTCCATCTCTTCACTTCATTCGTGCTCCTTTTTCCATATTCGTATTTACCTTTTGCGTTTTAGTCAGATTCATACTCTAAATGCAAAGACTCTTAATAGATTTGCGTACAATAGGAGCTAGCATAACGGTGAAAGAACTTATACTTTTAAGCTGAAAAACGCTTTACATTACGCTTCACCACATCATAATAGCTTCTTATAAGACGTGAAAAGATTTCATCCCATGATTGCGTCAAGGCGAATTGCCGTGCATTGTTTGCAAAACGGTACCGCTTATCGTTATCATCTAATAACAGTGCAGTGTACTCTGAAAAACCTTTCACATTTCTAGCCTCACATAAAAAACCATTCTCACCATGGTTAATTAAATGCTGCACTCCTCCTGCATTGGCTCCAACAACTGGTAAGCCAGAAGCCATCGCTTCTAACACAACATTTCCAAAAGTCTCGGTAGATGAAGGAAATAAAAAAAGATCACTAGAAGCATAAACCTTCGCGAGCTCTTCTCCTTCTAAAAAACCTGTGAATGTTATTTGCTCATTGTTATGTTCTGATAATAATTTAAGTTGTGGCCCATCTCCAACAATTAAAAAATGGGTATCTTGTCTTAGATGTAGAGGAAGAGTTTCATACGTATTTAAGGCAATATCGATTTCCTTTTCAGGTGCAATTCGACCTACATACAAGAGAATCTTTCTTTGTTTAATTTGATATTTTCGTCTGATTTCATCGGTTTTCTTGATCGGGGTATAATAGGAATGATCAATTCCTCTTCCCCATATTTCCAACTCATCATGAAATGAGATATTAGTAAGCTTTTCTTTTGTGCTTTGTGAGGGAACATAGATTTTTTCGACAGAACGGTGAAACCAAAACATATATTTCCAAAACCATTTTTGAAGAAATGGCACATGATAATATTTTAAGTAATCATCAAAATGAGTGTGATACGAAGCAACCACAGGAATATGATGTTTTTTTCCATAATGGAGACCATATAACCCTAAATTTAGTGGGGTAGCGATATGAATAAGGGATGGTTTAAAATCCTCTAAGGATTGTTTCATTTGAACGGGATTAGGAAGAGCTATTCTACACTCTGGGTATAAAAGGAACGGAAGACTGGCAAACCGTTGAATGTGAGGAACTTCAGGAACCGTTGTTTTGCTTTCAGGTGCAAACACCTTATATTCAATCTTGCTCCTTTCTAAGTAGCTTGCTAACCTTTGTAATGTTTTAGCAACACCATTAATTTCAGGTGTATACGTATCAGTGAAAATCGCAATGCGTATATCCATGCTCTCTCCCCCTGCAGTAAAAGTTTCTCGTTACTTCCACTTTACTCCATAAGGAAGAATTATTTTACAAAGATACTGTAAAGTTATCATGAATTTCCAAGCAAAAAACTCAACATTTTTCAAACAATCACTTAAAAAAAAGCTATTATAATAAAATATGTTAACTAGATCTTTTCAAATGGAGTTGTTCATATGAATCGAATAGTCGACTGGCTATCCACAAACGATGATAAAGTATTTCTAGTCGTGAATAAACAGTGGCGGTGCAAACCTCTCGACCTTATTTTACCGAGAATCACTCATCTTGGCGGTGCAACTTTTACATTATCTATGTTATTTACAATGATTTTCATTTTTTCCAACGATGTACGTTATTGGGCCATTGATGGATTAATTTCATTAACAATAAGCTTCGTTGCTGTTCAAATAATTAAAAAATCCTTTGGCCGAAAGCGTCCATATTTAAAATTACCAGATGTAAACACCGTGGCGAATCCACTTAAAGATTTTTCATTCCCATCAGGTCATACAACGGCTGCCTTTTCTATTGCAGTTGTTTTCGCTCTTCACTCTCCTATCCTTACCTTTACTGTCGTGCCATTAGCAATGATTGTAGCTATTTCACGAATGTATATAGGACTGCATTATCCAACAGACTGTCTTATTGGTGCATTCCTTGGAACAATTAGCTCTATACTTGCTGTTTATTTTATCTATGTTTAGGAAAGACGGTAGGTCCGTCTTTCTACCCTTAAGACGTATAGGACAGGATATGACAGTAAAGCTCCTCAGTTCTTTCCTCAGTAACTAAATGCCCTGTTTTTTCATAAGTGATTAAATCTGCATTTGGTAAGTCTTTGACTAACCGTTTCCCAACAGACAATGGAACGACTTGATCTTCTTCTCCCCATATTAATAAAGTAGGAATGTCGATTTCACTTAGTTGCCTACTCGTCAAATCTCCCTCACGATACCGTAAAAGTCTCATTAACGAAATGTAAAAACCTTTTTCACTTAAAGGCCGTGCAAATTCTTGCATCATTTCTTCATTTATGAGTGTTCGGTTATAAAAGACATTCTCTAAACTTTTCTTTACATCTTTTCTTCGAATGTAATATTCTACAAAAAATCGAAAAATGGGAATATATGAACAATAAATTAACGGTTTTTTAGCACGTTTTAAATAACCAGAACTACATATTAGAATTAACTTTGATATTTTGGAAGGGACTTTCTTTGCCGTGTATAAAGCAATTTGCCCCCCCATTGAATGACCAACAATCGTAACACGTTCAAGATTGAAGTACTTTATGCATTCGGCAATTACGATCGCATAGTTTTCAAAAGAATAGATAAACGTTTTCGATTTTTCACTTCGCCCAAACCCAGGTAAGTCTAAGGCAACAATTGAAAAATTCTCTTTTAAAAGCGGGATAAGACGATGAAAAGTATAGGTTGATGAAGCAAAGCCATGAATGAGAAGAATTGGCGGCTTTTCATTTACTAAATACTCACAATAAACTTTGACGCCTGCAATGAAAATCGTTTCCCTTTTCACTTTGTCCATTGTCACCCTACAACAACTCCAATAGTGTTTTAAAGGTATTATTTGCAAAAATCACTTTAATCATTCTTATATTTCAGTTAATTGCTTAAGCTTTTTTTCATCCACATTGCTGCCTCAGATAGGATCTGCCGTTGGCTCGATGCTGGAAAATGATGAGGAAAAGTAGGATAATACCATGTCTCTATGTCCACATCCGAAGAATGACAAGCATATTCAAGACGATACGCATGTTCAATTGACACATGCTCGTCTTTTTCACCATGAATCACTAACACGTTCCCACTAATGTTTTTTATTTCTCCAAGTGGTGTCCGCCACTCATATCTTTCTGGAAATTTACTCGGTGTACCACCAATGACCCGTTTCATCATTCTTCGTAAATCGATTCTTTCCTCATACGTGAGTACCATATCAGAAACACCATTCCAACATACAATTGATGTCGTCTCTGGTCGTTTGATCGCAGTTAACAACGCCATCACTCCACCTCTAGAAAAACCAAGTATATGCAGGGAGCTAGAGTCAACCTGGAACATGTTTTTCATTAAATCGAAAGCCGCAAAGGCATCCTCTCGGTCTTCTCCACAAAAGTCCTCTTGCCCTTCCCCTCCTTTATTTCCACGATAAAATGGTGCAACTACTACCATTCCTTCTGCCGCCCACTGAATGACTCGTTGTATTCGAACCATCCCCACTGTTTTTATCCCTCCGCGTAAGTATAATAACCCCGGGAATATCTCACCCCATGTTGGTATTGCTAAATAGCCCTTTACTTTCAACCCGGAACTAAGATAAGTAATTTCAAATAGTTTAATTTTAGGGTGCGGAGACGGGATACGTATCTTATCAATTAGGTTCATGTATTAATTCCTTTCTACTTCAGCAATTAACTCAAGAAAAAATGTCGAAGTGACAAATTGTTATTATTGTAAAGAAATGTGACTAAAAAAATAAAATTGGGCAAACACACATTTTCCATTACTCACATAGACTATCACAATTAGTATTTCATTTTAAGGAGATGACTGTCATGAAAGTCATAAAAAAAGCTGCTCTATTGCTCTTATCTCTTGTACTTTTCATTTCAATTTCTGCTTGTTCTTTCGGGGGAAGCAAAGATACAATCCGTGTTTCAGAGGTGACTAGATCCATCTTCTATGCCCCACTGTATGTAGCAATATCCCAAGGTTTTTTTGAAGATGAGGGAATAAACCTTGAACTAACGACAACTTGGGGCGGAGACAACACGATGACTTCTTTGTTATCCGGTGGAGCCGATATCGCTCTAGTAGGGGCTGAAACTTCTATTTACGTCTACGCTCAAGGTGCAACTGACCCAGCGATAAACTTCGCTCAACTAACACAGACTGATGGAACGTTCCTTGTATCGCGTGACAAACTAGATTCTTTTGAATGGGATGACCTAAAAGGACGCACTTTCCTTGGTCAAAGAACCGGTGGCATGCCGCAAATGGTTGGGGAGCATGTGTTAAGGAAGCACGGCATTGATCCTCGTAATGACCTGAACCTTATTCAAAACATTGACTTTGGTAACATTCCAAGTGCGTTCGCCTCTGGAACTGGTGATTTCGTTCAATTGTTTGAGCCGCAAGCAACCTTATTTGAAAATGAAGGAATCGGTCACATCGTGGCATCATTTGGAACTGAATCAGGAAGTGTTCCCTATACTGTTTTTATGGCGAAACAAAGCTACATGGGATCTGAAGTTGATAAGCTCGAAGCATTCACTCGCGCACTTTACAAAGCACAACAGTGGGTAGATGAACAACCAGTAGAAGTGGTTGCCGAAGCGATTGTAGACTTTTTTGAAGATACAGATGTAGAGCTTGTTGCTCAAGTTGTAGATCGTTACCGCTCACAAGGATCTTACGCTACTTCCCCACTCGTCCAGCCACAAGCTTGGGACAATTTACAGCTAATTATGGATGAAGCGGGTGAGCTTCCACAACAAGTTGATTATACCGAATTAGTGGATACAACAATCTCAGAACGTGTAACAAATTAGGGGGGTGGTCTAGGTGGCGACTTTGCAATTGCAAGACGTTTCCTTAGGTTATTTAACAAAGCGCGAGGCAACGTTAGCACTGGAATCAATAACCTTTTCAGTAGAGGATGGAGAGTTTCTTTCTATCCTCGGCCCAAGCGGATGCGGGAAAACGACTTTGCTTTCCATAATTGCAGGACTTCTCACCCCAACAACTGGTCAAGTCACTTTAGGAAATCAACCTATTAATGCTACTAGCAATATTGGTTATATGCTTCAGCAAGACTATCTCTTTCCTTGGCGTACGATTGAAGACAATATTACATTAGGGTTAAAAATAAAAGGTGTCTATTCTGATTTTACCAAGATGACCGCATTGAATTGGTTAACTCAGCTCGGTCTTGCCGATAAAAAGGATTTGTTTCCTAATCAACTGTCTGGTGGAATGAGGCAGCGAGTAGCTCTCGTTCGGATGCTCGCAACCGATCCAGCTATGATGCTCTTAGATGAGCCTTTTTCAGCACTTGATTATCAAACGAAACTAAAGTTAGAGGATTTAGTATTTCAAACATTAAAAAGAGAGAAAAAAACGGCCATTTTAGTGACACATGATATTGCCGAAGCTATTGCTATGTCAGACCGAGTTATCTTGCTATCTCCAAGACCCGGTCGCATTCATCGTATCTTCAACATTCCAAATGACATAGCCGAAGCCTTGCCATTTCAAGCAAGACAGCATAAGGATTTTAACGACCAATTTCAATCGATATGGAAGGAGATGGAGAGCCTTGCATCAACATCTTGATTCCTTACACAAAAAATACCTTGCCTCCCTGAAAAGGGAAAATAGGCAGGTACTTGTAGTCCAACTTGGAATCCTCATCTCATTTTTTGTTTTTTGGGAAGTTGCAGCCAGACAACGTTGGATTGACCCTTTGCTGTTTAGTATGCCATCACGAATTTGGAACTTACTTGTAACTAGAGTCAGTGATGGCTCGCTGTTTACTCATGCTTCTGTAACGATGTTTGAAACATTATTTGGTTTTATGCTTGGCACAGGGATTGGTACATTACTCGCCGCCATCTTATGGTGGTCTAGATTCATATCAAAAGTGCTCGACCCTTATTTAGTCGTTTTAAACTCTATGCCAAAAGTCGCATTAGGCCCGATTTTAATAGTAGGGCTAGGCCCTGGTTTCACGTCGATCATCGCAATGGGAGCACTCGTCTCCGTCGTCATTACAACGATGGTCGTCTTTACAGCCTTTCGTGAAGTCGATTCAAATTATCTAAAGGTAATGAATACATTTGGTGCATCCAAAAAACAAACGTTTCGATACGTTATTTTTCCAGCTTCTCTTCCCACCATTATCTCAACATTAAAAGTAAACGTAGGCCTATCCTGGGTCGGTGTCATCGTTGGAGAATTTTTAGTATCTAAACAAGGGCTCGGTTATTTAATTATTTACGGCTTCCAAGTATTCAACTTTACACTCGTCCTCATGAGCCTCCTCACCATCGCCATCCTCGCAACCATTATGTACAAAATCGTCGAAGCCCTCGAACAAAAATTACTGAAACAATATTAGAGCAGCAGCAAAAAGGCGCTTTTCCTTTTTGCTGCTGCTCTAAGCAATGTGCGGAGCCGCCGTTATCTTTTAAGCCTTTTGAGTGATCTTCTCAAAAGGCGCACGGCGCGCGGAGACATTGCCATCATCTTTGCTCTCTTTTGACAAAAAGGCGCTTTTCCTTTTTGCTGCTGCTCTAAGCAATGCGCGGAGCCGCCGTTATCTTTTAAGCCTTCTGAGCGCCCTTCTCAAAAGGTGCACGGCGCGCGGAGACATTGCCATCATCTTCGCTCTCTTTTGACAAAAAGGCGCTTTTCCTTTTTGCTGCTGCTCTAAATTAATTGTAGTTTGTTTATTTGCTCCATTGTATACATTAGAACTTGATCTTTCATAATAAAGCTAAACTCTGATTGTGAAGAAAGCTCTGCAGGTAATTCTTCTATTAATACTGGACCATTCGTTTCGTAGTAGTGAGTTTGCTTTGCGACGTTTGAAATTGTAGCAAAAAATATCGTTTTATACATAATGCTATGCCTACATTTAACCTCATACTGTCCAATAAAATGCAAAGCTTCTATCTCTGCTCCCGTCTCTTCTCGAACTTCTCTTTTTGCTGCGTCAACAAGCGTTTCCCCTTTTTCTACTTTGCCCCCTGGAAACTCAAGGCCCCTCGTTTGATGCCTCGTTAATAACCAACTACCATTGTAACGACAGACTACCCATATATGCTTAGCATTCTTCACAAAACCTGGCTCCTCAAACGTAAGTCTGACTTGACAATCATTTTGATCCTGAAATTGATACATACACTCGCCTCATTTTGTCATTCTTACCTTAAGTATACAGATGTAAAAAGCGAAGGGAAACTATGAAAAAAACAAAAACGAATTTTTGTCGAAAAATGAAACGCACTAATTACGAACCTTTTAAGGCAGCAGAAAAAGGAAATTGCACTTTTTCTGCTGCCTTTTTATCCCCATGTCGGTTTGACAGGATCTTCTGGTTTAATCATTAACAAAACAATAAGCACTGTTACAACACATAAGACTGTGTTAGACAAGAACATCATAGAATGGGACGTTTTCATCAGTACAGCGAAAACCGGCGGCCCAAGAGCCACACCAGCGAAACGCATGCTGCTATAAAGTGATGAAATTGTTCCTCTTTGTTTCATTTCAATCCCTTCTGTTACTAATGCATCAAGACATGGTAGAGCAATTCCGATTCCTACACCACTTGCGAAAAGACACGTTAATAATAAATAAATGTCTTTGGAGAAAGAGACCGTGAAAATAGCAAGAGTCAATATCACAAGACCTGCAACAGTATACCATTTCATTTTTTGTTTATCTTGTCCAATAACCTTTCCCGTTGCAAATGAAGAGAAACATAGCGCCGCTAAGGGAATGGCTAAGATAATCCCTTTTTTAATCCCATCTATTTGAAACTCATCTTCAAGCATTGTAGATAAATAAAAAAGAACACCAAAAATAACAAACATCAATATGCCCCCAATGGCAAATACAGCGTAAAGCCACCGTCCTTCACGCTTAAAAATGACTTTTGTTGTCTTTACAAAAGCCTTAAATCCGACAGCTTTTCCACTCATTGGAGGTATTTTTACTAGAAATAACATGGATAATATCGATATGAAACATAATACAGGAATGGAAAGAAGAGGCATATACCAAACAATAAGCGCTAACGCAGCACCTAATATCGGACTTAACACTTTTCCTAATGTATTGGCTGTCTCAATCATTCCTAAGCCTTTACTTACATCTTTTTGATTTGTATACATATCACCAACTAATGGCAACACAATCGGCATTGCTCCAGCTGCTCCAATGCCTTGCAAGAAACGACCAAAAATCAACATACCGTATGGATTTTCCATTTGCCAACCTGCAAATCCTGAAATAAACCCGCCTACCCCTGCAATAATTAGACTAGGAATGATGACCTTTTTCCTTCCAATGTGATCTGATATATACCCTGCAATTGGGATACAAAGGATTGCCACAATGGAGTAGACCGTGATGAGCATACTTACTTGGAATGAACTAATTCCAAGCTCTTTCTCGATTTGAGGTAACACTGGAATAAGCATTGAATTCCCTAATGTCATAACGAGTGGTATAGACGAAATCGAGAAAATAGCCCATTTATCTTTTTCTTGCATCGTGAGGCTCCCCCGTTCCTAACTCAAAATAAATTACCTTGTTAGTATTAGGAAGAGTGCATGTTCTATACACGTTAAACTTTACATAAGCAAGGAAGAAAAAGACTGTAAAAAAGGCTAAAAAAACACCCATTCAATTGAATAGATGCTTTTCATTATTGTAAGTTATAGTTTCCACTTTCTTTAATGGAGCGATAAATAGTATTTAAAGCACTTTGAGGATGCGCAGCTAAATTTTCCATCTTGTTATGGAATTCTGCTAATAATTGTTCTTCTGAGTAACCTTCGTTAACTAGATCTTTTAAAACATCTTCAATAATTACATCTCTTTTTAATGCAAGTTTTGCCTCTAATAACACACTAATATTATTTGATAATTCAGTAATCGTTTGAACATTTGTAATCATGGCAGCTGGATGATTGTCCTTACTTGTAATGATCACATCTACAAGAATATGGCCTTTATTTTCTTTTACTTTTTTAAAATAATCAGTATATTCCTTACTAATAACTGCTTCAATATACCAAGTTTGCTTTTGGTTTTCCATATTCACAATTAGTCCATCTTGAATTGGGATTAATTTTTGATCAACACATTCACCGTTACCTTCAAGTAAGCTAAGCGAATAAAGTTTAAATGTTTTCAAAGGCACTTCCCTCCTTTTACTCTTATTAAATCATAAATCCTTCAAATTCCAAAATGAAGGGGACTTTCTTCTCAAAGAACACTGAAAAAGCTTTTTTCCTTTTCAGTGCCCTGTAAAAGCCCCCTAGACGCTTATTATGAACTTTTCATCCTTTGAAAGCACAGCTCATATTGTCTTTCTTGAATCCACTTAATGAGTTCCACCTCTTCACTAGTAAGGTCTCTCCTAAGCTTACATTTACAATCGTCGATAAGTTCTTGGTAAAGATTTTCTTGTAACATATAGTAAATGTCTCCTTTGTCGATTTTTCTCAACTGCTCGATGGTGTCACTCTGACAATTTATGCGTACAAACCGCGAAATATGTATACTTTCCCCTATTTTCAACAGAAAAAGCTACAAACCTCATTACTTCACACAAAAATTTTCGACTTTTTGCTTATAATCATTCTTTTTTTTCGCCCGTTGATTTCTTCACGCAACAATTCAATAAAATCTTCTTCTAACTCCAAACGAATCGCACGTTCATACGCTTCTAATAAAACTCGATATTCTAACCTTTCCATCCCTTTCACCGCACTTATAAAAAATTGTTATTTAAAACCCGCGCTTATCATAGGCTTCTTTCATTTGATCTAGACCTTGTTTTAACGTTTCTCTTGGACAAGCTAAATTGATTCGTTCAAAATCTTTTCCTTCATCACCAAAAATCGGACCATGATTTAAAGCAACATTCGCTTCTTCAACGAGCCATTTTTTCCGCTCTGAAGCTGATAATGGTAGGTTCGAGCATTCTAACCACAGTAAGTATGTACCTTCTGAATCAATTACTCGTAATTTAGGCATATTCAAAGAGATATACTTTCGGACAAAATCATAGTTATCTTGCACATAGTCCATTAACTGTTCTAACCACTTTTCCCCATGTGTATATGCCGCTTCAGTTGCCACTTCTGCAAATGAATTAACAGAATTAGCAAATGAGTTAGCTAAATGGTTAGCTAATTTGCGACGTAATTCTTCATTCTCAACTACTACATATGAAGTTTGAATCCCAGCCAAATTAAAAGTTTTACTTGGAGCTAAACAAGTGAACGTACGCTCTGATGCATCTTTACTAAGCGATGCAAATGGAATATGCTTTTGGTCTTTAAACAGTAAGTCAGCATGGATTTCATCTGAGACAACAAGCAAATTATGCTTTTCACATATCGCAGCAAGCTTTTCTAATTCATCACGCTTCCAAACACGACCAACTGGATTATGAGGATGACAGAGAACAAGCATTTTGGTATTATCTGTAATCACCGACTCTAATTGATTGAAATCGATATCATAGTGATCTCCGTCAAAAGAGAGTGGATTTTTGATTAACTCACGATTATTTTTTTTCACAACATCATAAAACGGGTAGTAAACGGGGGTTTGGATAATAACACCTTCACCAGGTTCAGTGAATGCTTGAATAATGTAACTAATCGTTGGCACAATGCCAGATGTATATATAAGTGAGTCTGCTTCAACCGACCAACTATATCTTCTTTTTAACCAACCTTGAACGGCTTGATCGACCGTTTTTGAATGAGCAGGATATCCAAAAATACCATGTTCAACTGTAGCATGTAATGCATCTAATACTTCTTTTGGTGCACGAAAATCCATATCTGCTACCCACATTGGCAAAAGATCTTCCTTACCAAAACGTTGCTTAGTCATATCCCACTTCATTGAGTTCGTACCACGACGTTCAACTATTTCATCAAATTGCTTACTCATAACTTACACTTCCTTCCTATTAAAACACATACCTCCATTAAATATTTTTTCTGTCTTTAGGTCAATATTTACTATTCAACGAAGAACAATCAATTCCTTTTTAAATTTATATTTTTTCAAATTTTTATTTAATATTCTTGTAGTTCAAAATGATAAAAAAGAGTGGTTATTTTGGAAAATACATTCAGTGATAAAGTCTAATTCCCAACAGACATTCACCCTCTCTTATGATAAGATGGAAAAAGCAAAAAAGTACGTATTTATTAAAGGATAGGTGTTTGGAATGAGTGTGTTAACCGTTAAAAACTTAAGCCATGGATTTGGCGATCGTGCGATTTTTCATGACGTGTCCTTCCGTTTACTTAAGGGAGAGCACATTGGTTTAATTGGGGCCAATGGTGAAGGAAAATCGACGTTTATGAATATCATTACAGGTAAGTTAATGCCTGATGCAGGAAAAGTAGAATGGTCGAAAAAGGTTCGTGTCGGCTATTTAGACCAGCATTCTGTTTTAGAACGTGGGATGACCATGCGCGATGTGTTAAAAAGCGCGTTTCAATATATGTTTGACATGGAAACTGAAATGAATGAAATGTATGACAAAATGGGAGAAGCCACTCCTGAACAACTCGAGAAGATGCTTGAAGAAGTTGGTATTATTCAAGATACATTAACAAACAATGATTTCTATACGATTGATGCGAAGGTAGAAGAAATTGCTAAAGGACTTGGTCTTGATGATGTTGGATTAGACCGTGATGTCACAGACCTTAGTGGAGGTCAACGAACAAAGGTATTACTTGCGAAGCTTCTACTCGAGAAACCTGATATCCTGCTATTGGACGAGCCTACGAACTATTTAGATGAACAGCATATTGAATGGTTAAAGCGCTACTTACAAGAGTACGAAAATGCGTTTATCTTGATTTCACATGACATTCCATTTTTAAACAGCGTGATCAACTTGATTTATCATATGGAAAATCAAGAGCTTAATCGATATGTAGGGGATTACGAGCATTTTAAAGAAGTACATGAAATGAAGAAACAGCAGCTTGAGGCAGCTTATAAGAGACAACAGCAAGAAGTTGCTCAATTAAAAGACTTTGTTGCTAGGAACAAAGCACGTGTGTCGACACGTAATATGGCGATGTCTCGACAAAAGAAACTAGATAAGATGGATATGATTGAACTTGCTCAAGAAAAGCCAAAGCCACAGTTTAACTTTAAAGAAGCAAGAACGACAAGTAAACTGATCTTTGAAACGAAGGATCTTGTCATTGGCTATAATGATCCGCTTTCACGGCCTCTCAACCTTCGAATGGAGCGTGGACAAAAGGTTGCTCTCGTTGGTGCGAACGGAATAGGAAAAACAACGTTATTGAAGAGCATCCTAGGATTAATTAAACCAGTAGATGGCACAGTTGAGCGTGGAGATTATCAAGAGATCGGTTATTTTGAACAAGAAGCAAAAGACCCTGATAAAACATGTATTGACGAGGTATGGCAGGATTTCCCTTCATTCACACAAGCTGAGGTACGTGCAGCCCTTGCTAAGTGTGGATTAACGACAAAGCATATTGAGAGTAAGATTGTCGTTTTAAGTGGTGGCGAAAAAGCCAAGGTCCGTCTTTGTAAATTAATTAATCGTGAAACAAATATCCTTGTTCTCGATGAGCCTACAAATCACTTAGACGTTGACGCAAAAGAAGAGTTAAAACGCGCGCTGCAAGCATACAAAGGAAGCATTTTGCTAATTAGTCACGAACCAGAGTTTTATCAAGACGTTGCTACAGACGTCTGGAACTGCGAATCATGGACAACAAAATTAGTATAGTATAAGAGTATAAGGGTCAGACCCCTCTTTAATGTAGTAAAGAGGGGTCTGACCCTCCTTGTCCCGTATTGAATTACGAGGAAGAGTAATGGAGCAGAAAATGGTTCCTCAGTACCTTGGGCAACTACCTGAGGACTATGAAACGGCGATGTCAAACTGGATTTCTCTCTACCCTAATACACCTATTATTAACATTAACGGTGATGAGGTAGACTTTGTCAAAAAGGCACAAGACTTAGATGCCATACTTATAAAAATAGATCAAGCACTACAAAAAGGAGCGACTTGTTTTGAACCTACGCGCTAAATATAACATTCCTGAAAACGCCATAATAACAATTGCTGGTACCGTTGGTGTTGGAAAATCAACAATGACAACATCGCTTGCGAAAGCTCTTGGCTTCAACACTTCTTTTGAAAATGTTGATCAAAATCCATACCTAGACAAATTTTATGCTGATTTTGAACGGTGGAGTTTTCATTTACAAATATATTTTCTTGCTGAACGATTTAAAGAACAAAAGAGGATGTTTGAGCAAGGTGGCGGCTTTATTCAGGACCGTTCCATTTATGAGGATACAGGCATTTTTGCTAAAATGCATTCTGATAAAGGTACAATGACAGACGATGATTACGAAACATATACGAGTCTTTTTAATGCGATGGTTATGACGCCATATTTCCCTCATCCGGACGTGCTAATTTACCTCGAAGGTGACTTGAATGATATTATTAGTCGTATTCAAAAACGTGGCCGTGAGATGGAACAAAAGACTCCACTTGCCTATTGGGAAGAAATGCATGGACGTTACGAAAAATGGATTAGCAACTTTACTTCTTGCCCTGTAATGAGCCTAAATATTAAAGAATATGATTTGTTGAAAGATGAACAAGCCATTGAATCGATTATAGAGCGAATTTCCAATACAATTAATCGAAAAGTGATAATTTAAATATAGAAGAGGATAACCGAGCTGTTAAGCTACCCGGTCATCCTCCTCTTCGTCTTCTTTTTTTTCTAAAAAATAATAAATACGCGGTAAATGCGAAAAGCGTAAATATTCTTGGAGTAATGACCCTCCAACAAATGCGATCATTTGCCAATCAACTCCTTTTAACATAAGCACATCCCCCCATATCGAAATTTATGCCGATAAGAAGTTGTCTTATGATTTCTACATACTTTGTCTTGTTTTCGTTAGTTTATAAAAGTATTCTCCTGCCTTAATCAGTCCTCGCTGATGATCTAAGTCATCTATGCTATCTTCTGCATTATAATCTATTTCTTCATGTGGGAGTTCAATAACATCTTGTGCCTCGGTTAGTTTCCCTTTTTTAAACAAACGGATAACTTCAATCAAATCTTCTCTTGCAAGGATCCTAACTTTTGTTGCTGCAGCAAGCTTTCTGCAAGGATCAGAAACATCATTTGCAGATGTTATAACAATAGCTTGATTGGCATCATAATAGGCTTTTGCTGCATAAATTTCTTGGATAGCATCTAAACCAATCTTCTCAGTAATACGCTTAGCTTGGACAACCGTTTGAGCATCTAATCGATCCCGAAAAAGCAAGTCCGCTCCAAAGTCTCGACTTTTCTTCGTTAAAAACGTCTCATCGTACCCAAGAGCTACAAATAAGACATATAAATAATCTTCAAAATCATGACCAGACATTCGGTCAATATCTGTAATCGAAATCTTACTTACATCAAAGCGTTTCTTTTTTCGAAAATGCAAAAGAGCCGCTATTACAATGATTGCAAAGGCGAGCAATAAGAGAACATTAAATCCCGCCACACTGAGCCATGTTGACACACTTTCATTCATACTCGTCCCAACTCCCTTCGTTCCTTATCTTAAGCGTTGGAAACCCAAAAAGCAAACACTTGTTTGTTAAAGGATCAGACCCATCTGCACAACTTTAACGCGGTGGAGATATACAGAGGGATCTGACCCCCAAGAGCACTGAAAAAGGTCAAAACCGTACCTTTTTCAGTGCTCTACTCCAAAAGTTGTAGGTTTTATCAGTCTTCTTCTCGATGTTGGTTGTTGCTTGTTTTCATAAAATGAGAGTAATCAAAGAACGAAGGGAGTTAAACAAATGTTTGATCAAATAAAACAAGTCATTATGATAACAGGTGCCACACGCGGCCTAGGCTATACTCTTGCTAAACACTTTGCCAAGCAAGGAGCTAATTTAGCAATATGTGCTAGAGGGAAAACCGAAATTAAAACGGTTCAAAACGAATTGGAGAAATACGGGGCTGAGGTCATTGCACTTTCAGCAGATGTTTCTAATCCTAATGATGTTGAGCGTTTTGTCTCAGTAACAGAAAATCATTTTGGTCGTATCGATACACTAATTAACAACGCATCGATTTTCGGGCCTGGCCCTCTCTATTTGGCTGATTATCCTGATCTAGTTCTTAAAAATGTACTTGAAGTTAATATTATGAACCCTTTCCTAATGACGAAGCGTGTTTTACCAGGAATGCTTGCACGTCATAAAGGTAGTATTATTAACCTCACATCTGAAGTAGGCAAAACAGGATATGCCGAATGGGGAGCTTATTCTATCTCCAAGTTTGCCGTAGAAGGTATGACTCAAATCTGGGCAGATGAATTAATTGATACAGGAGTTCGAATCAACCTTGTCGATCCAGGAGAAATGGATACTGCTATGCACGAAATTGCCGTACCAAATTGTGAATATGAGCTTGCTAACCCTAGTGAGGTCATAGATGTGTTTGATTACTTAGCATCAAGCGAATCTCACTTGGCTACCGGTCAACGGTTCGAAGCACAATCTTTTTCAAGAAAGGGGGTATGAACATGACTTTAGCATCCTATCCATTCGTTGTTCCAAATCATCTACATGCGTTTTTGCCAGCTGAGATCCGTTCTAATAAAAGAGAAGCAGTAAAGCTGTTGGTTCAAAATCGCCGAACAGGCAACGTACATCATGATACTTTCGAAAACCTTAGCAGTTATTTAGAAAAGGGTGATGTCCTAATTTTAAATAATAGTCGAACAATTCCAGCTGTCATTTTTACGACAAATCACATTGAAGTACGCCTTGCAAGGAAACGTTCTTCTGATATTTGGGATGTTCTTTATCTTCATCAAATCGAAATTGGTGACACACTAACCTTTACAAATGACGTAAAAGCAACCGTTATAGACAAGTGTAGTAAGACACCCCTTATTTCTTTACGCTTTTCAATCGCAGGAAATGCATTTTATAATTTTCTCTATACACACGGGATACCGATTCATTACGAATATTTACAGGATCACTGGCCACTGCAAGCCTTTCAAACGGTGTATAGCTCTGTACCAGGTTCTATCGAAATGCCTTCAGCAGGTCGCGCCCTCTCATGGAGGATGCTTGCTGACCTACAAAAGAAAGGGGTCGAAATTGGCTTTGTTTATCTCCATACTGGCCTAAGCTATTTCGAAAACGACCATTGGCCAGATCCCATTTTCCAGCCAGAGCCATTCCATGTACCGACCGAAACAGTTGAACTCATTCATTTAGCCAAAAACAGAAATTCAAGGATTATCGCCGTTGGTACAACGGTTGTGAGAGCACTAGAGAGCGCCGTTGATACACAGCATATTCTTCAACCTACTACAGGAGAAACGACTCTTCATATCAAACCTAATTCCTCACTTTATGTTGTGGATGGTTTGTTAACAGGCTTCCACGAACCTGAAGCGAGTCACCTTGACATGCTTTCTGCTTTTATTGACCAAAAGAATTTACTGGCTGCTTACGAAGAGGCAATTAGACAAGGGTATTTATGGCATGAGTTTGGTGATATGAATCTCCTTTTGCCAATGGAGAACTAAACATGGACATTCATCATATTGGTATCGTTGTTCCAGATATTGAAGCTGCTAGAACGTTGTTAGCATCTGACTGGGAGGTAGAAGCAGAATTTTCGTTTATGGATGAAAACTTACTATTCTTAAATAAAAATTCTTTTATCATTGAACTCATTGAAGGGGATCCAACTACCTTTCCTTTTCACGTTGCCTACCAAGTCCCTAATTTAGAAAACCATATGCAAAACTGGATTCCACCACCTTCTTTTGAAGCGTGTGGACCATACGAATTAAAAAATGGATGGAAAACGATCTTCTATTCTAACGATCATTATTATGTTGAGTTTATTGAAACGACAACTTTACCGTAAAAAAAGAACGGACTTAGAGGACCCCCTCTTCCGTTCTATCTTTTTTTTACGTTATGTTTCAGTGCAAAAACTGCCGCTTGCGTTCGATCGGCTAACTCGAGCTTGGCTAATATGTTAGACATATGTGTTTTGACCGTTTTTTCTGAAATGTAGAGCTCTTGCGCGATTTCTTTATTACTTCGCCCTTTCGTCACTTCTACTAAAACATCACGTTCCCGTCCCGTTAACCTCTGTAGACGCGCTTGTTCACTAGTGAAGTTTGGTGAAACACGAGTTAATACATGCTTAGTTACTTTTTCATGTAGTCTGCTTTCACCACCATACACAGCACGAATCGTTTCTGCTAACTGCTCTGGTTCAATATCTTTTAATTGATAGCCGGAAGCTCCTGCTTCTAATGCTGGAATGACATGATCTTGATCTGTAAAACTAGTTAACACTAGAACAATTGCACTCTCATCTAACTCTTTTAGCTTCTTCGTACATTCCATTCCATCCATTTTCGGCATATCTAAATCCATAATCACCACATCTGGACGCTCTTTTTCAAATAATTCAATTGCCTCCATGCCGTTAGAAGCTTCGGCTACTACCTTTAGATCTTCCATTGACTCGAGGAAATAAACTAAGCCTCTTCTAACAACATGATGATCATCAACAATCATAATTCGTATAGTCATCTGATGATCCCCCTATTGATTTGTAATGACTACTGTAAGTGTCGTTCCTATATTCTCTTTACTCTCCCATGTGAACGTTCCTTTTAAGGATTCAACTCGTTCTCTCATCCCATGAATGCCAATTGATCTACTGTGAATATACTCAGTTTCTTTCGTCCCACAACCATGATCTCTTATTTTCATCATTAACTCTTCTTTCGATGCCTCAATTTCTACAAAAGCTTCTAAAACACCACTATGCTTTTTGACATTGTTTAATGCTTCCTGAGCAATTCGCCATAAACACTCTTCACTTGATTTAGATAGAGTAAGTATTCCTTTCACATTTACGTGTACTGTTAGCCCGAGTAAGGTTGCATAATGTTTAATAGCAGACGTCATTCCTTCTTGTAACTCTTCTGATCTTAACTGATAGATTAGTTGCTTTAATTCCTTCAACGCTTCTTGAGATAACACTTGTATTTGCCCAAGTGTTTCTTTTGTCTCTACTTCCTTTGTCCTTAATTGAGCTCCCTTTGCTGTTAGTGACAAAGAAAACAGCATTTGGTTTACTGAATCATGTAAATCTCGTGCTAACCGGTTACGTTCATCTAATCGTGCAAGTTCTTTTCTTTGTTCGTTCAATCGCTCCTTCTCAAAATACAAACAAAGATAATGAGTAAGCTGTTCCATAAGATAGTGATCGACCTCATCGAACACTTCATGAAAAATGGTTACCTTCAATTTTGTCTCACCAAAAATAGCTTTTTGGACGATCTTTTGTCCACGATTGCATTCTCCTACTTCAGTAAACTGTCGATTAAGACTTATAGAAATTCCCTTCCAGTTAAAAAGGCGTAAAATCATTGCAGCTAATTCAAAAGGTTCTTTATCTCCCTTTTGTATCATTGATAAACAAGTACCAAGTGTTGTTAGCATATTTGACCGACGTTGCTCCTGTTCAAATAATTTAAAGCGCTTTACAGTTGCTCCTACTTGATACGCTACAGTCTCAAGCAGATCTAATTCTTCTTCGGAAAAATGACTCTTGCTTGGGGAAGCTACATTCATTAAGCCAAACGACTCTTCTCCTGCAAAAATAGGAATCGTAGCATGATGGCTAATTCCATTTGTCGCACCAAAATTTCCAACCTTCACACGCTCAAGACGTCTACATTCCATAATATTCACAGCCTTTTTAAGATGGCCTGCTAAATATTTATCTTTGCACCAACAGCCACCATCACAAAGCGGTAAGTTTTCCTTGTACGTTAGTCCGTCAGGTAAACCATAAGAAGCAAACAGGGAGTGCTTCCCTTCTTCATGTATAAGAAAAATCCAACCACACTCCAATTTTACTGCTTGAAGTAACCGTTCTAATACCGATTGCAGCATGTTTTTAAGGTCATTTCCTTCATTTAAAGTCATTGAAATAATACGTAACGTTTCCCTAACATTCTTGGCATGAACAAAATGGTTTTGTTGGTCCATCTTCAACCCTCACTTAGACTTGTTACTTTTATCGTACCGTACATTATGAAAACAGAGAAGAGAAAATCATCAACTATGACATATTACTCAAATCATTGGGTAGACTAGTGAAGAAAAACGTCTAAAGGATGTGAAAGTCATGAAAAATCCTAAACGTAAAAAGCAAAATTCACTTTTTCCTATCTATCTTTTTCTAACTACATATATTCTTGTTCATTTATATAATTACAGTTTTACGATATTTGGATTTGTACTAGCCGCGATCCTTTCCACATTAGGAATCACACATCTTTTAAAAACATCGAAGTGGATTTCTCGCCATCTATCTTCTGAATTATTAAATATTGATGAGATACCTGATCGGGAATTTCAACAACTATTAGTCCCACTTTTTCAAAAGCAAGGCTACTCAGTCAGTAGAACGAAAGTGAACCGCAAAGCACAACCAGATTTAATTCTTCGGAAAAAAGGACTAAAAGCAATCGTCGTTGCTAAACGTCAAACGAATCAAGTAAGTGCAAATTTTGTCCATGATGTTCTTGCTTTAAAACCAAATTATCAAGCAAGACGAGTGATCATCGTAACAAATAGTCAGTTTACAAAATCAGCTAAACGTATTGCACGTGCAAATAAAATAACTCTCATCGATCGTGATTCACTAGATGCTATGCTTGATTCGTACTTAGAACAAAAAAAATCACACCGTTTTATCCAACGTGTCCGAACACTACTTATAAAAGATGAAGTAAAAAGAGAAGCACAAGAATAACCTTCAGTATATGAAAATCGCTAGAAAAAAGCTCTAGCGATTTCTTTACTCGTCTCAATTTCCACTCATAAGTTCATCCACTGGGTATTTTTGCTTCACTACAATAACGCCTAGTCTTAACTCAGATCGATCAGAGTTAAGACTAGGCGTTGTCTATATTTGTTAACTAACGATATCATCAATCGCGGCTAAATATTGTCGTGTTACATTTACATCTGAGTGCCCGGATAGTTGTGCAACAATAGAAAGATCGACGCCTTTACGAACTAAATCATAACAAAACGTATGGCGAAGCTTATGAGGATATACACCATACTCCTCTTTTAACATGTGCTGCACTGTCCGCGCTGCAATTCGTTTCTGATAATTTGAAACAAAAAGAGCTTCATGCTCGTCATTTCTAGACGTAAGGTAATCGTGGAGCTTATGAACGAGCTCTTTTGATAAAGGAATAATTCGTTCATTTTCTTGTTCTAGATTTTTTACAATCATTTGACCTGTTTGGCTCTTATGATTTAATTTAATGTCGTCACGATTCAACATACACAGTTCAGAAACTCGTACCCCTGTATAAAGCAAGGCAAAAACAATCGCTTTGTTACGCTTACTTGAATCCGCCTTGGCTTTCTTAAGAAGGGTATTTACTTCTTCTTCCGTTAGAAAGTCTGGGGCCACATAATCGATTTTTGTTTTTGACCTTTTTATATTTTCAGTCATTTCTGGACGATTTTGCGACTTTGCAAAAGTATTTATTGTATTAAAGATTTTATTTATTGTTGAAACACTTCGTTTTTCTGTTTCTAAGAAGTCAATATACGATTGCACATCTTGCTGTGTAAGTTCATGTAGTTCCTTGTCCTGGGCCTTTAACCAACTAGAAAATGTATGGATCACACCACAATACGTTTTAATTGTATTTTCTGACCTTCCTTTTTGAGAGAGATAGACAGCAAAAGAATCTATGATGTCTTTTGTGGTTCCAGCGCATTTTTTATCCAAAATGAATTCCCCCCTAACTACCACAACTATAAAAGGGATTTCAAAGTTTGTCAAGTTCTGCGCAAACAATTGGTTTAAATTGTTATTTTTTATTAATTTTTTCATTTGAAAATGACACATAAATGCACTTCCTTTTTTCCTATGATATAGTTAAAAGGAGTTCTTACTAAGGAGGAATATGTCGTGAGTAAAAAGTTAACAGCCTATATTGGGACTTATACAAAAGGGGATAGCAAAGGGATTTATCGTTTATCCATGGACGATTCGTCAGGTACGATAGATGATGTTCAAGTTGCTGCAGAACTAGAAAATCCAACATTTCTTGCAGTTACTAGTGATCAAAAGTATTTGTATTCGGTTACGAAAGTGGAAAATCAAGGTGGTGTTGGAGCCTATTCGATTGAACCAGATGGACAGTTATCGTTATTAAATTATAATGTAGCTGATGGGAGCCCACCATGTCACGTTAGTTTAAATGATTCTAATAATTTTCTCTTCTCAGCCAATTACCATCAAGGTACAGGAATTGCTTATAAGCTAACCGATAACGGAGAGATTGCAGCAGTTACATCAACAGTTACACACGCTGGGAGTGGGCCACACGAAAGACAAGAAAAGCCTCATGCTCACTATTCTGGATTAACTCCTGACGAACATTATCTTTGTGTGGTAGATTTAGGGACAGATGAGATGGTTGTTTACTCTTTCGATAATGGTACATTAACGAAACACAGTGAACAAGCTTTTAAACCAGGTACAGGTCCAAGACATATTCAATTTCATCCAAATGGAAAATTTGCTTACGTAAATGGTGAACTTAGTTCAGAAGTAATTGCTTTAAGCTATGACTCTGAAACTGGCTCATTTAATGAACTTCAATACATATCTTCTCTTCCAGCTGGTTTTGGAGAAGAAAGCATCGGGGGAGCTATTAAGCTATCTGCTGATGGAAAGTTTTTGTATGCATCGAATCGTGGTCATGACAGTATTGCAGTCTTTCAAATCGATGCAGACACAGGTCACCTTACGTTAGTTGACCATACATCAACGGAAGGATCTTTTCCAAGAGATTTCACAATAGATCCTACTGGAAAGTTCCTTTTAGCCGCTAATCAAGACACAAGCAATATAGTTCAGTATACGATTGATTATTCAACTGGTAAGCTCACCCCTACTGGTGTTACTGTTTCCGTACCTAACCCTGTTTGTGTTGTTTTTACTAACTAAATCTAAAAATATTGCTATAATCAAAGGGGGTGTCTCAAAAGGTTTGTTTTTGACCTTTTGAGACACCCCCAAAGCAATGAGCGGAGTCGCTACATCTTTTTAAAGCCTTGAGAGGAGTGGGTTACACACTCACGGCGCGTAGAGAACGGAGTCATTGCCTCCTCTGTTTCGGACTTTTTATGTTCTTACCTAGTTAATCACAACTAGTTTGCATTTTTCTTTGTTAAATTGTTTATTATTCTGTCACGCATATAACAATTTTAATTAGTAAGTTCCCTCACTATCGCTATAAATTGACTGAATACTGTAAGTGAGCATCACTTTCCTTGTATGAAAAAACATTCAATTTGGATATTCTTATAAAAAGGAGGGTGCTTTTCACTAGTTACCTAACCATTCATATATTTACGCTCTTTAGTGACTGGGTTTGAACCGAGATCGGGTGATAATATAAGTTTCTTTTTAATCAGAGCCTGGTGAATTCTCCCTACCAATGTTATTCCAAATGCGCTAGAAGCTGCTAATAGAAGTGAAAAGAGGGTTTCTTTGGCACCAATTAGGAAAAAGCTTAAAGGAAAAACAGAACTATCGACTAAAAAGACTGCTAAACCAAAAGAAAATCCGTATTTTAAGTTAATCATTTTTCCCAACATGGAACCGCCACCTAAACTTGAATTGGCCATTCCCATCAGACCTAATCCAATTCCCATCCATAACCCGCCAATTACAGAACCGATTACAATATTCTCAACACCGAAGCGTATCAATGGCTGTTGAAGAATTCCGACAAGGATAGATGCAGAAACCATGCTGACAACCGACTTATAAAATAGGTCACGATACCAAATAAAGGCTGCTAAGAATAAAGGGAAATTAAACAAAAACATTCCTACTCCAATATTTAAATCGAATAAGTAATAACTCATGGTTGCCATTCCTGTAATCCCCCCCGCCATAATGGTGTTGGGAACAGCAAAAAGTATGGTTGCGAGGGAGAAGTTAACAATGCCTATAGAAATAAGAATAAAGCGTTTTATGGTAAATCGTCCTTTCCAAAAAACTGAATATTAATACTATAATACATTTTCTATTAGTTTGCATCTGAGGAATTTTTTCTTTCCAAAGTAGTTCACTTGCTGTCGGTTCTCTTTGATTTTCTGTCTGAGTGTTATATCAAGTGATATGATCTGTTTTTTTCTCGACTATAACAATTACTTCTAGCCCGCCTGGCAACGTCCTGGCTCACCCTTTCTCTTCTACGGAGATGGTTACTCATGGAGTTGTTCTTAGAAGTAATTCATGTTACGTTACGAAGAGAAAGGGTTCGTCTCACAGGGGGACATGGAGTTTTTTCAGAGAAGCGTATCACGTTGTAACCATCGGCTCATTCGAGGAAGATTCTGTTCCTTCGGGCGTACCCACTATTATGCAGCTTACGTCCGTCTCTCCTATTTCCATGCGGAGCGTGCCCTGCATGGCAACGTCCTGGCTCGCTATTTCTCTTCTACGGGTCGGTTGGCATGGTGTTATTTCTTTGACGTTTCTCACGTCGTTTTACGAAGAGAATCAGCTCGTCTAACAGGGGGACATGAAGCAGTTTCAAGATGTCTTTTCACGATGTACTATCGGCTCATTCGAGGAAGATTCTGTTCCTCCGGAACAGAGCTCTTTAGCGCCTTGAGCATTCTTTTTATGCATATACAAAAAGACAATCCAATGGATTGTCTTTTATTTGCCTGGCAACGTCCTACTCTCACAGGGGGAAGCCCCCAACTACCATCGGCGCAAAAGAGCTTAACGACCGTGT
>NZ_JAWRVK010000038.1:0-40433 GCF_036663575.1 Halalkalibacter flavus | reverse complement strand
AGGGATTTTTTTGATTGTAGTTAAATCAATTTCCAATTTTCTAGTTTTAGGGTGTTGACATATTACCGCTGTGCTATGAGAACATAAAAAAAGTGACTATTGTAGAGGTACTGAAAAGACAAATTTCGACTTTTATGCGTATCTCTACTGTAATCGTACCTAGCAAACACAATATACCTTAAAGAAGTGTCATGTTCAAAACTTCTATCGATGATTGTGGTAATAGTGATTACAGAGTTTAGTCACCTTAATATGAGTTAGCGTCTTCATGAGTAGGATCTGAGATGACAATGACTACTCGACGATTTAATTGTAAGTTTTCAACAGTCGTATTGGGAACGACTGGTCTTGTATCACCGTATCCTGTTGCAATAAAACGCTTAGCCTCAAGGTTATGTGTATCTATTAAAAAACGAATTACACTACTTGCTCTAGCACCAGATAGTTCCCAATTAGAAGGATAACGATAAGTTGAAATGGGCCTACTGTCTGTATGTCCTTCCACCTTTACACTATTTGAAATTGCTTTTAATAATGTTCCAACTTTACTTAGGAATAGCTCTGCTTCAGGAAGTAATTCTGCTTCAGCTGTTTCAAATAACGTTCGTTCTTGTAACACAAGAACAACACCTCGATCATCTCGCGTTGCTGATATTAATTCTGTCAGCTCATTCTGTTCAAGAAAGTCATTAACTTCTTTTAAAAGCTCATCCATAGCTACATGAGTTTCATTCAATAGGGCTGTCTCTCTACCAAACTCCCCTTCAGCAAAGGGAACTTTTCTCTCTTCTCCCCGCTCTTGACTGAGGGTTTACAAATTCAATAGCTGATGGCATATACTCAAATATTTGTCTTTGATTAAATGAGTCAGCGATTGCTCTAAACTTCTGAGCGTCAACAACTGACATAGAAAATAGCAGGATAAAAAAGACTAAAATGAGGGACATCAGATCTGAAAATGTCACCATCCACTTTGGTGCGCCTTTTTCTTCTTGACGCTGACGCTTACGAGGCAACATTTTCTTCACCTAGAACGTCGTCTTCATTTTTTGCTTTATTATTTGTAACTGAAAAAGCACTTAATTTTTCTTGTAGGACTTTCGGGTTTTGTCCAGATTGAACGCCAATAACACCCTCAATAATGATTTGTTTAATAAATACTTCTTCATCCGTTTTATTAGCTAGTTTCGTAGCCATTGGCAAAAAGACTAGATTAGCTAGAACCGTTCCATAAAGAGTTGTTAGTAAAGCTACAGCCATATTCAGCCCAAGGGTAGCAGGATCATTTAAATTTTGCAGCATAAGAACAAGACCAACTAACGTTCCTATCATCCCCCAAGCTGGTGCATACTCCCCTGCTTTTTAATAATAGCTCGTCCTTTGCGATGACGTTCTTCCATTGCAACTACTTCTGCCATCATTATATCCTTAATGACATCTGGTTCAATTCCATCTACAGCAAGCAAAACACCTTTCTTAATAAAAGGATCCTCCACTTCATCTAACCCGGCTTCTAAAGCTAGTAATCCTTCACGTCTCGCCTTCGTTGAGAGATCAACAAAGGTATCAATTAAATTCTCTAAATCGTGACTTTCAGTACGAAATGCTTCCCCTAATACTTTGGGAACCAATTTTAATTCTGCCAAAGAAAACGTAATTATAATTGCCGATACAAGTCCTCCAATTACGATAAGAACTGAAGCGATCTGGATAAAGAAAATAAATCCAGATGGCCCAGAGTTTGAGAAGACAGCCAATAGAATAACAATCATACCTAGTAAGATTCCTATTGGCGTCATAATATCAAATTTTTTCATAATCCTCTCCCAGTGGGCGCTTCATTCCGTTCTGATTACATCCTTCTACGTTATGATCAAAACGTAGTTCGTTTGCCAGAGTCAAATTTAGCTACCCTTATGATTTCGTTGATTGTCTAATTTCAATTCGGTGCGGGAGCACAACAACATGATCTGTTACTTCTTCTTTGTTCATGAGTTTCGTTAATAAACGCATAGAAACAGCACCAATATCATACATTGGTTGGACAACTGTAGATAACGTTGGGCGAACCATCGTAGCTAGACGCGTATTATCAAATCCTAACACTTCAATATCATCTGGAATTGTTAACCCTTGGTCTTGCGCACCATGAATAACGCCTAATGCCATTTCATCTGTAGAAGCAAAGATAACAGAAGGTTTGTTTTCTAACTCCAAAAATGAATTCATTGCTTCTATACCTGAATCATATGTGTAATCTCCGATGACAACTAATTCCTCATCAAAAGAAAGTCCCGCTCCTTCAATTGCTTCGCGGTAACCTAAGAACTTCTGATACCCATTAACCGGATCATCAAGCGTACCTGAAAGCATCCCAATACGAGTATGGCCCTTTTCAATTAAATTCGAAATGGCATCATAAACAGCTTGTCTATAATCAATGTTTACTGATGCAATTTCGCTATTGGTGTCAAGTGTAGCGGCTAAAACAACAGGAACTGGTGAACGCTTAAATTGTTCAACATGCTCTTCAGTAATGTGACCACCCATAAACACAATACCGTCTACTTGTTTCTCAAGTAACGTATTAATTAAGTGGATTTCCTTCTCTTGGTTTTGATCCGAGTTACAAAGGATAATGTTGTACTTATACATTGTGGCAATATCCTCGATACCTCGTGCTAGCTCAGCAAAGAAAATACTTGAAATATCAGGTATAATCACTCCAACAGTTGTCGTTTTCTTACTAGCAAGTCCTCTTGCCACAGCATTCGGACGATAACCAAGTCTCTCAATTGCTTCTAACACTTTCTTTCTTGTTGCTGGTTTTACATTAGGGTTTCCGTTTACGACACGTGAAACGGTCGCCATCGAAACACCTGCTTCTCTTGCTACATCATAGATTGTTGTATTCACTAGGATCCTCCTTAATTTTTGAAAATAAACTTTTCGTTTTCATGATTGTATAGATATCATACGATACTATGAAGAGGTCCGCAATGTTCTACACTATTTATATCGACAACCTTCAAATTTTTTTCATAGTATTTTCAAAAAAACCTACGTTCATTCACCATTTTTTCTTCTTATTGACAAAAAGAGAGGGGATGTCCTAAAAGGTCTGTTTTTGACCTTTTAGAACATCCCCGAAGCAATGAGCAGAGTCGCTACATCTTTAAACCTTGAGAAGAGTAGTTTACACACTCACGGATGTAGCGCACAAAGCTATTGCCACCTCTGTACCCGACTATGAGACAGTCTCTTAGTATTACCCCTTATACAATCCCGAAGCTTGTAAATCATCAATAAATTTATTGAATTGAGGGATATCCATTTGCTGAGCTGAATCAGATAAAGCTACTGCAGGGTCTGGATGAACCTCTGCCATGATTGCATCTGCACCGATAGCTAATGCTGCTTTAGCTGTTGGAAGTAATAGATCTCGACGTCCTGTAGAATGTGTCACATCAACTAACACTGGCAAGTGAGTTTCTTGTTTTAAGATTGGCACTGCTGAGATATCTAACGTGTTTCTAGTAGCTGTCTCGTATGTGCGGATCCCACGCTCACATAACATTAAATTGCTGTTCCCTTTTGCTACGATGTACTCTGCAGCATGGATAAATTCTTGAATTGTTGCTGATAGGCCACGTTTTAATAATACTGGCTTATCAACCGCACCTGCAGCTTTTAACAACTCAAAATTTTGCATGTTCCGAGCACCAATTTGAATTACATCTAGGTATTCTATAGCTGTTTCAATATCAGAAGGATTTACGATTTCACTAATAACTACCATATCAAGTTCATCAGCAACTTGCTTTAAGATTTTTAAACCCTCTAATCCTAAACCTTGGAAATCATATGGAGATGTACGTGGTTTAAACGCTCCTCCACGTAACAACTTTATTCCTCTTTCTTTAAGAGCTTTCGCAACGGTTAATACTTGCTCGTAACTCTCAACTGCGCATGGACCCATAACAAGACGTTGCTGGCCATCCCCCATCATAACACCTTTAAGATCGACAACTGTATTTTCAGGGTGCTTTTTACGTGAAACAAGTAATGCTTTACTATTATCTTCCTCTTGCAGTTCAAGACTTGCTTTGAAAATTTGTTTAAACAAATGTTGTAATGTAGATGTCTCAAATGGACCTTTATTATTTGCGGCAATATGGTCAAGCATGCTACGCTCTCTTACCGGATCAAATCGATTTACACCTTGCGTACTTTTTACTTTTCCAATTTCTTGAACAAGACGAGCTCGCTCATTGATTGTTTCAAGAAGCTTTAGGTTCACCTCGTCTAACTCTGTTCTCAACACATCTAATTGGTCATTACTCACTATTCTCCACTCCCTTTTACAATGCTTCTTTTGTATTTAAAATTCATTATATATGAAAATTCAGAGAATGTCACGAACTTTTTCTTTAGCGCTTTTAAGCTTTTATGCTTTTTAGCTTTTAAGTGATAAAGCGTTTTTTTTGGTGGATTATATTTTCGTTTCCTATGAATTATGTATCTTATGTATCGCATGAGGTTTTTGCCAACATAAATGAGAAAACCCCTCATTCCTTCGTAAGGATGAGAGGTTTCCTTTTCAATAGTTTATTTCGACTGTGCTGCAGCAGTTTCTTCTTCTTCTATCTTTGATTGAATGTCATTTATCTCTTGTTTTACCGTCTCAGCAATTTCTTCCCCTGAGTTTTGAACTTCTCCAGCAAGATTTCCTACAATTTGTTCAGCTGAGTTAGACGCCTCTTC
This sequence comes from Halalkalibacter flavus, assembly GCF_036663575.1. Taxonomy (NCBI): domain Bacteria; kingdom Bacillati; phylum Bacillota; class Bacilli; order Caryophanales; family Bacillaceae; genus Halalkalibacter; species Halalkalibacter flavus. The sequence continues at coordinate 35,669 of NZ_JAWRVK010000038.1, read as the reverse complement.
AGCTTCAGTTTTTAAATTTGAAGTCGCCTCCTTTACCTTACCTACGACTTGTGCAGATTGGTCTGAGACAACTTTAGCAATGTTGGATGATTTTTCCTTTGCGTAAGTAGCCCACTCATTTCCTTTATCATATGCAGTTGATGTGAATTGAGTCGTTTTATCACGGGCAATTTGTGCCTGTTCGTTAATATCGCTTCGGAGTTCTTTCCCTGATTTAGGTGCCAAAAATAAGGCTGCTGAAGCACCTACAATCCCACCAATTAATGATCCAATTAAAAAATCCTTTGTGTTCATGCTATTCTTATCGCTCATAACCTTTCTCCTCCTTCAGCTCACTCTGTTCTTTTTTTTGTTTAAATTTTGAATATAAATCAATTGCGACATTGCCCCATTGAACGGCTTTTGCAATTTGATCCGATTGTTTAACAACTTGAGATGAGACTGTATCAGAAACATGTCTGATGGACTTATTAACTTGCCCAACCGAATCACCAAGATCCTTTACTGATGAAAAAACGGTATTCAATGATTCCGATTTCTCTTGAAGATCGTCAGCTAAGCGATTTGTACGATGTAACAATTCCTCAGTCTCTTTTGTAATTCCTGTTACTTGCTTTTCTAATCCAGCCATCGTATTCGCAACATGATCAAGCGTTCGATTTGCTGATTTCAATGTTCGAACCAAATATATGACTAATACTGCAAAGGCGATTGCAGTTACTAAAGCACTTATGTACAATAAACTTTCCATTATAGATCTTCACCTCCTTGACTTTCCGATCTATAATTCGTATTACCCATTCTCACGTGATATTAAACCTCTCCATGAATAATAATTCGCGGTTGTCTCGGAATTTCCTGCATCTTTTCACAATTACTGTTATGTTTTCCTATTATCGTATACAATAAGAAAGAACGTTTAAGGAGGAATTTGAATGAGAGATCCGAGAATTCAAACATTAGCCAAAAATTTAATTACCTACTCAGTTGAGTTAAAAAAAGGGGAAAAAGTTTTAATAGAAAATTTTGGCCTTCAACGCGAGCTGGTTACCGCACTTGTACAAGAAGCCTATCTTGCTGGTGGATTTCCATTTGTCTTATTAAAGGATCATCAGGTGGATCGTTCTTTGTTAATGGGCGCACAAGAAGAACAACTTGAAATGATGGCTTCCTTTGAAGCTCAGGTAATGAGCGAGATGGATGCTTATATTGGTCTGCGTGCAGGTGATAATATTTCAGAACTGTCCGATGTCCCAAATGATAAGATGGCATTACACGGCAAAACAGTTGGTACAAAGGTTCACAGAGAAATTCGTGTTCCAAAAACAAAGTGGGTTGTTTTAAGATATCCGAGCTCGTCTATGGCACAGTTAGCTAACACAAGTACAGAAGCATTTGAAGATTTTTACTTTAATGTTTGTAACTTAGATTATAGCAAAATGGATGAAGCGATGGATTCACTAGTTGCCTTATTAGACCGTACGGACAAAGTACAACTGAAAGGACCAGGTACTGATTTAATTTTTTCAGTAAAAGATATCCCGTCTATTAAATGTGCTGGAAAACGTAATATACCAGATGGTGAAGTTTACACAGCTCCTGTTCGCGATTCAGTTAACGGAACGATTACATACAATACACCTTCTCCATATCAAGGGTTCACGTTTGAAAATATTTCATTTACATTTGAGAATGGAAAGATTGTTGAAGCATCAGCAAACGATTCCGAGAGAATTAATAAAATATTAGATACAGATGAGGGAGCTAGATTTATTGGAGAATTCGCGATAGGTGTAAACCCATACATTCAACATCCAATGAAAGACATTCTTTTTGATGAGAAAATTGATGGAAGCTTCCATTTCACACCAGGGCAATGTTATGAAGAAGCTTCAAACGGTAACTCATCTAGCATTCATTGGGATATCGTGATGATTCAACGTCCAGAATACGGTGGGGGCGAAATTTATTTTGACGACGTTCTCATTCGCAAAGATGGTCGTTTTGTTGTACCGGAACTAGAAGCACTTAATCCGGAGAACTTAAAATAAAAAAACAAAAAGGGTGACTCACACGTTTGAGTCACCCTTTTCTTAATTGGAAATTGCTTTTTCATAAGCTTGTTGGAACTTTTGAATATCGCCAGCTCCCATAAAAAGAAGAACACTATTTTCGTGATTTTTTAAAACGTCGATTGATTCTTCCGTTATTAACTGTGCATTTGGAATTAAATCTTTTAAATCACCAATCGTTAAAGAACCAGCTTGCTCTCTTGCTGACCCAAAAATATCACACAAATAAACAACGTCTGCCTGTTTTAACGACTCAGCAAATTCGTTAATAAATGTTTTCGTTCTTGTAAATGTGTGTGGCTGAAAAATAGCTACGACATTGTAATCTGGGTATTTTTGTTTCGTCGCCTCAATGGTCGCTGCAATTTCAGTTGGGTGATGAGCGTAATCATCGATTAACACTTGTTTATCAATCACTTTTTCCGTAAAGCGGCGTTTAACACCTTTAAATGTCTTTAAGTGCGTTGCAACCACATCTGCCGGTACATTTTCATAATGACAAAGCGCAATGACTGCTAAAGCATTTAAGACGTTATGCTTTCCGTACCCTGGAATCGTAAACGTTCCATATAGACTATTACGAACGTACACATCAAATTGCGTTCCTTCATTTGTTGTCTCTACATTTCTAGCTTGAAAGTCATTATGTTCTCCGAAACCATAATATACAACAGGAACATTGGCATGAATTCCTTGTAAATGTTCATCATCACCACATGCTACGATTGCTTTTTTCACTTGCATGGCCATTTCTTGAAATGCAGAAAAGACATCTTGAACATCTTTAAAGTAATCTGGATGATCGAAATCAACGTTTGTCATAATGCAATAGTCAGGTTTATAGTTCAGGAAGTGACGACGATACTCACAAGCCTCAAACGCAAAATACGTGGAATCCTCTTCTCCTTTTCCTGTACCATCACCAATTAAATAAGAAGTAGGAAAAGCTGAACCTAAGACATGAGCTAACAACCCCGTCGTTGATGTCTTTCCATGAGCTCCCGTTACCGCAATACTTGTAAAGTTTTGTATGAATTCTCCTAAAAAGGTTGGGTATTTCTTCACTTCAAGACCTAATTCATGAGCTCTTTGTACTTCTTCATGATCATCACCATAAGCTGCCGATACAATCACTTGTTGATCACTTTTAATATTGTTACGTTCAAAGGGCAATAAATTAATCCCTTTTTGTTCAAGCGGGCGCTGTGTAAAAAACTGTTTCTCAACATCCGACCCTTGAACTTGTTTTTTCATATCATGTAAAACTTGAGCGAGTGCGCTCATACCAGAACCTTTTATACCAATAAAATGGAAATTTGTCATATTTGGACCTCCAAAATTCACATGGTTTTCTTGCGTCCAATGGTGTCAGTATTGCATTTGTTCAAAAATGTTCTCTCTTATCGATGCAACCCCTTTATACACTTGCATTGACCCATTATATCAGAAAACGACGCTATCACCAATTTGAGCCATTCTTCTGTATTCACCCCATAGTATATGATATAACACGAAGAAAAGACCCTCTTAAGTAGAGGCTACAGAAAAAGGTTCACTTTTTCCTTTTTCATAGCCTCTACGCAATAAAAGGAACCGATATTGTGAGTATATCTTACGCCATACAACTATAATTAAAGTTGTACGTCCAAACGCACGGATCCATTGTTACTTTCTTAATTTACTCTACTATTTGTAGTCTTGGGTTATCACGGAATCTTCGACCAGCCTTAGCTTCATGCTCACCATTTAACAGAACATTGTCACCCGTAAAACCAATGTTAAGCTTCAATAAGCTTCCTCCAACACCATAAATGTCGACTGGAACACCCGCTTCTTCATATTCTCTTATTCTTGTAGCAGTGAATCCACCAGTAGCAATAATTTTAATATGCTCAAATCCTTCCTTATCTAACGCTTCTCTTAAAGCAAAGATTAAAGTCGGATTTGCACCACGCGGGTCAAAAGCCCCCATGACTTCTGGCTTTCGGCAAAAATACTGGTCAACCATCGTTCTAGATGTATCAACTCTTACTCCTTTAAGTTCCGTGCCGAATTCACGAGCTACTTTTAAGGAATCTGTAATAACATCATTATTGTAATCAACAAGGGCCATCAAATCATCTTCTGGATACGTTTCTTTGTACGCACGAGTTGCAGCAACAACATCTCCTTGAAACAGCTGGATTAAGGCGTGAGGCATCGTTCCCATTCCTTTTTTCCCCCACCATTCGTTCATTGCATGTGTTGCTTGTGCTTTAGAACCTCCAATAAAGGCTGCATAACCATCTCCAGATTGCTGCGTAAAGTGATCATCACGATCTCCCATGAAAATAATAGGTTTTTGAATTCCCGATTGTCTAGCAGCCTTAGCTACATTATAGACATTTGTAGCTACAGATGTGCGCCTAGCAAAGATCCCATCGATAATTCCCTCTAAATAGCCAAAATCTTCATATTTACCAGTAATTGTTAATACTGTTTCGAATGGCTTAATTTTATCTCCATCTTCTAAAGACCTAATTTCAAGCTCATTTGCGTTTTGGGCAAATGTTTTTATTAACGCAATGACTTCATCAGTCCCACATAAAACAGCATGTTCCTTTTGAAAAAATTGCATTGTCACAATGTTATTTGGACGATATTTTTCAACAATCTCTCTTGTTTTCAAAAAATAAACGGCAGAGAACCAGCCCTCTTGAACACGTTCATCAAATTTAAAAGTTTCGTTTGTTAAACGTTTTATTTCTCCATTCAATTTCCGTGTAATCTCTTTCATCCATCTAAACTCCTTGTAATAGACCATTCAGCAGTAGAATAGGTAACGTTTTTATCTTACTATCATATATAACCTTTTCCATTAAGACAAGGTAAAAAATAGTAGAACTACATTACCCCTCTTTATGATAGAGAACTTCCTCGAGCTCGAGTTCATCTACAAGGACATGTCTTGGCTTACTCCCCATCGCTTCAGATACAATTCCTCTTTCCTCCATCATATCAATAAGTCTAGCTGCTCGGTTATAACCAACACGGAATCGTCTTTGTAAACTTGATGCAGAGGCTGATCCCTGGTCAATAACAAAATAACAAGCTTCTTCAAAATGCTCATCATCGACTGCTTCGTGGGCAACATGCTTTAATTGCTCCGTTTGCAATAAATACTCAGGCTCTCTTTGCTTCTTCACGTGAGCAACGACATCTTCAATCTCTTCATCAGATACGAAAGTTCCTTGAACACGAACAGGTTTCGGCGAGCCATTTTCATGAAAAAGCATATCCCCTTTACCTAGCAATCTCTCAGCTCCTCCCATATCCAAAATCGTTCTTGAATCGGTTTGAGAAGATACCGAGAAGGCGATTCTTGTTGGGATATTTGCCTTAATCAACCCAGTAATGACATCGACTGACGGTCTCTGAGTTGCAAGCAATAAGTGAATTCCACATGCTCTTGCTTTTTGTGCAATCCGACAAATTGAATCTTCCACCTCTTGTGGGGAAACCATCATTAAATCAGCTAATTCGTCGATGACTACTAAAATAAATGGAAGAGCAGGCTTATCAGGAGATTCAGAATAAATCTCATTATATCTGCCTACATCACGCACACCTTGCTGACTAAACAATTCATATCTACGCTCCATTTCAAGAACAACCCATTTTAAGGCCGCCGTTGCCTGTTTGGCATCTGTAATAACAGGTGTTACTAGATGTGGTAACCCATTATATGGGGCAAGTTCAACCATTTTCGGGTCAATCAACATTAACTTCACTTCATCCGGAGTCGCTTTAAATAATAGACTAACGAGAACGGAATTAATGCAAACACTCTTTCCAGAGCCAGTAGCACCTGCAACAAGTCCATGAGGCATTTTCTTTAAATCCGTTACGATAGGTTGTCCGGAGATATCCAGTCCTAGTGCAACCGTTAATGGTGACTCAGAACGTATAAAGTTTTTTCTACGTAGAATTTCACGTAAAAATACTGGGGTAGACGTGCGATTAGGGACTTCTATGCCGATGGTGTTTTTACCTGGAATTGGCGCTTCAATTCGAATATCTTTGGCAGCTAATGCCAGCTTCATATCATCGGTTAACCCCGTTATCTTTGTTACTTTCACACCCCGACCAGGTTGAATCTCAAACCTTGTAACAGAAGGGCCTTTCGTTACATGAACAACTTTTGCATCAACATGAAAACTTTGCAAGGTTTCTTCTAAAATCGTACCTTGTTCCTTAAGCCATTCAGACTCATCCTGTTCCTGTAATTCAGGGTAATTAAGTAGTTGAATACTAGGATAAGAGTAATCAATTGGGCTTTTCTCAGGCGTAGGTGCAGATACTTGAGTTTGTTTCCTTTTTCGATCCTGTGGCAGCATCATTACATTAAATGGAATTGCTGCTTTTTTAGGTTTGCTCACTTCAGAAGTCTTGTGATCCTGTTTTTCCTTTTTTAGTTTCTTAGATTCAACAGAAGTACTTTCAACTTCTCCTGTTTTTTGCTTTGGAGATTTCTCAACTGTTTTTAAAATGCTCTCTTGATTTCCTTCAAACTCCGAAGCTTCGAGCTTTATGTAATTCTCTTCAACTTTTCCTTCTTCTTGTTTAACTTCTGTTAAATTTATTTCTTCTACTGATTCTTCTGTTTCTGTTAATTCTACTTCTTCTACTGATTCTTCTGCTTCTGTTAATTCTGCTTCTTCTACTGACTCTTCCACTTCTGTTAATTCTACTTCTTCTACTGATTCTTCCACTTCTGTTAATTCTACTTCTTCTACTGATTCTTCCACTTCTGTTAATTCTACTTCTTCTACTGATTTTGCTTCGTCTATACTTTCTTCTAGTTCTAGTTCTATTTCTGCTTCAATTATTTTCTCGATTTTTTCTTTTACTTCCTCTACAGTTTCTTCGACGTCTCCTTCGCTTATTTCCTCTGTTTTTTCCTCTAGTTCTTCTACAACTGTATCAAAAGTTACATTTTCCTGTTCTTTTCTTTCTTCTTGTTGAAATGTTGCTCTGGCTAACGCCTCTTCTAAAATGGTAGGTACATCATAAGGCCTTCCTTTCATTTCAGTTGAACCTAGTTCGAGCTCATTTGTTAAACCTTTGACATCTTGAATCACTTCAAGTTCATTCTCTGAACCTTTACGCTCCTTAATTACTTCTTCACTTGAAATTTGAATTTCTTCTATAGGATTCTTTTGTTCAATTATTGGTTGTAAGCTCTCTGTGACGTTTTTCTCTATTTTCTTTTCTATTTGTTCAACTTTATGAGGTTTGGTTTCCTTTTTGCTTTTATCCTCAAACGGAAGAACAGATAAGGTGTCACCCAATCTACTTTTTGCCGATTCTCTTGCTTTAAAACCATATACTGGGGATGGAATCTCCGATAGCTTAAACTCCGATTTCGAGTTAGAGTTCCATGTTGGATCAACCTTTTCCACTTGTTTTTCCTTTTTCATTGTAGGATTGCTTGTTCTGTTGTCAATCTTTTGTTTCCTGTTTTTCAATTCGCTCACTTTTGGTTTTGGTTTATCATCAATTAAAGGAAAGCGAAAATTTCCTTTTTTCGGATATTGATAAACGACTTTAGACTCACTTTTTTTATTTTCTACTTGAAACGACTTATATGTCGTCTCCGTTCGATGCTGCCTCGCTTCTATTTCCTTTTCTTCCGTAGGTTCTCCGCTTAAAAATTGTTGGAGCCTCCTCATCCAGCGATGCAATGTTCCCATTGTGATCACTCTCTTTCTTTAATCATTTCTTCAAGTAACGATAGAAAAAGGTTGACTCATACCAATCTAATCAATGTTAGAAGTGATCTGTTCCCAGTAAAGAACAGACGCATTGGATTTGAGACAACCTTATATCATCACAGTTATTTGAGCACGGCACCAATCTCATATCAATCGCCTCTAGCAAAAACGTCTTTTTCGTTCAAGTAATACAGAATGCATACCGTTCCTCCATACCTTTTACTAAAAAAGACATTGTGTTTTGACAATTACTTTTTTGTTCTCTATAACTATATCATTGTACCATAATTAATCTTATTGTGATGGGGCTTATCGACCTAATTCTATTTTGGTTTTCTTTGGGCCAAAATAAAGGTTGGTTCTAATTCCCCATCTTCGTATAGGAAAGGTAACGCCGTAACCGGCACTCTTCCTTCTCCAAAAAACTGAAGAGCAAGTTGTGCAAGAACATCATAGCCTCGCTCATTTACAATATCAGCAAAAATAAGTACATCTTGATGCGGGACAGCAACAGCTAGTTGGCCAGTTGCCATCTTTTCCATTTTCTCTAACAATGATTGATCGAGAATTCGACTAGCATCAAATCCATCTTTTGCTCGCAAGAAAAAGAAGCGATTTCCTGCTACAGTATCTTCTTTTAAAGGCTGTGGCAATGATCGGACGTTAAACATCGCTACTTCACGAATTTTTGCCTTCGTAAAGGACGTTCCTTCAAGCATGCTTTCTTGGATCAGAGTGTATGATTCTCCTTGATCAATGACGTAATAGACCCGCGTTTCAGCAGTATGTTCGTCAAACAACAGTGCTTCTCCTGCATTTGACTCTGTCGGGAAAGAAGTAGAACGAATGACTGGGAAAATACGTTTCTCATTCCCTGTAATCATTGGCTTATGTTTCATCGCCTCTAGTCCGACCTCAACATATCGAACAACTTCATCGATCGAACCAAACTCTTTCCTCTCCCATTTAGCAAGCAATGGTTTTAGCGAAAGAGTAACTCCTTTTTTTATTTCGTCATCTTCTATTCGTAAAGTCGATTCCTTATGATCATAAAAAATGGTCCACCCATCTCTTGTTAACCTCTGCTCAATCTCTTTTCGAAACTGTCTCATTTCCATAAAACGATCCTCTCCTTCTATCTATCCTATTTTATCAGAAAGGAAAAGACGAACCAAATCGATTGATTTAAAAAAAGATAGAAACCTTTGCTTTATCAAAGTTGATACAAAAATAAAAAAGGGGGTGTCTTTGAGACACCCCCGGAGCAATGAGCGAAGTCCTACATCTTATAAAAAGCCTTGAGAGGAGTGGGTTACACACTCACTGCGCGTAGCGAACGGAGCCATTGCCTCCTCTGTTCCGGACTTTTGGGACAGCCCCACATACTGCGATGGCTCCACTCGCCGTGCGCCTATATGAGAAAACAGCTCATATAGGCTTAAAACATAACGGCGGCTCCGCTCTTCGCTTCGAGTTTTTTTGAAAAAGGTAAAAAGCGACCTTTTTCAAAAAAACTCTTAAAAATGTGATTCTGCTTTTGTAAGAAATTCTTCAATCTCTTCTTGTGATTTACGATCTTTACTTACAAATCGTTCTACTTCTTGCCCGTTTACAAAAGCTAGAAAGCTTGGGATTCCAAAAATATTTAGTTCTCCGCACAGATCGATAAATTGATCACGGTCGACATAGTAAAAAGAAAAACTAGGGAAGTCAGCTTCTATCCTCGGTAAAACTGGCTCAATTACGCGACAATCTGGACACCAATCAGCCGAAAACATAAATACAGCTGATTCTTTACTCGAAATTTCTTTAAATTGTTCAACACTTTGAAGTTTTTCCATTAAAAACACCCTCACCTTACTTATTGTTCTATCTTCATATCTCCTAATCGAATGGTGCCTCTTTTTCTCATCCATTCAGCTATGAGTAAACTTATTATAGCAGGTCCAATGAAATACAGTAAAACAACACCAATTAATACATGCATGGAAAACCCCATATGTGTAAATGTCATAATCGGACCAACGAGCCCACTCGTTCCCATTCCTGCTCCTGCTGGATTGTTCGTCATTCCGAATCCAACAGTCGCAACAGGTGCTAATAGAGCACCTGCAACTGTTGGAGGAATAAGGATATACGGGTTCTTTACCACATTAGGCACTTGGAGCATCGACGTTCCTATTCCTAATGAAACTAGCCCAGACCAACCATTTTCGCGAAAGCTACTAACAGCAAAACCAACCATTTGTGCCGCACACCCAACCGTTGCTGCACCTGCAGCAATTCCTTCAAGTTCTAACATGATTGCTAGTGCAGCACTTGAAATGGGTGCTGTTAAAGCTAGTCCCATTAACGTTGCCACAATTATCCCCATCAAAATAGGTTGTTGTTCTGTCCCCCACATGATAAGGGAGCCAAATTGCTGCATTCCTGCTTGAATCCAAGGTCCAATGATAGAAGCAGATAAGAAGCCTGTAATAATGGTAACAAGTGGCGTTAATATGATATCAAGCTTTGTTTCTCCTGAAATGAGTTTTCCTAGTTCTGTCGAAATAACGGCCGCCACAAAAGCACCAGCTGGTCCACCTAACTGAGCTCCCGCTGCCCCGCTCACAATTGTCGCAAAAGCAACAAGTTTTGGTGCCTTTAATCCGTACGCAACCGCAACACCAATTGCAGGTCCCATTAGTCCCATTGCTAGAGAGCCAACTTCTTGTAACCACGTCCCTACCGTTAACATTCCTGTATGAAGAGCCACTTGTTCCCCTACTGTACGGATGATGAGTCCAATAATTAGCGAAGCAAATAAACCTAATGCCATATGGCTTAATGCGGTTATGAAATATGTTCGCCACGAAAGGTCAATCCCTTTTTTCTTTAAAAATGTCGTCACGATTAGTATCCTCCTACATCAAAAGAAATCTGTTATTTAGCTTGATATGACTGAACAATTTCAGTCATTGCTTCAATGCTGTCCCTAAGGTCATTATAGGTTGTCAGCGTTGATAACTTTGCACCGCCAACTGTTACAATGACAAATAACTGTTCTTCGTCTTCTTCAGTTACAATTAAATAGGCCAACTGATCTTCTGCTTCTAAAAGCTCGTAAAGCAAAGCCCCACCCGCAGCCGCTAAATCACGTTGAAGATGAATACTACTTGTTGCAGGTTCTGCTGGTTGATGAAATAAAACGAATAATTGCTCACCACTTTGAAATAAAGCATTGTATTCAATGTCCTCTATTACTTCAAATCCTCTAGGTAAGTAAACATGAAACATTGATAACTCAGTATTAGGTTCAAGAGAATCTTCTTCTAGGTTATGAATAAAGGCTTGATGACCTAACTCTAACGCCTCTTCTTCTGTGACTTGGCAACCTACAACTAGTAATAGGAACGTAAGAAACAAACTTACTTTCCAACATTTTGTAATCAATTATTACACTCCTTTTTTCTTATCTTGCACAATTCTACCTAATAATACCCCTGTAGACACAAGCTGACAAGACAACTTTCCACTACCCCTGATATAATAAAACTGACTCATTACAAAATAGGAGTGATTTCATGAAATTAACCGTCTATTTAGCAGGAGAAATTCATAGTCCATGGCGTGAGTATTTACGTAAGCAAGCAAGCGAACGTAACCTTCCACTTGTCTTTACTGGTCCTATGGAAGATCATGATCGTTCAGACAACATTGGTGAGGAAATTTTAGGAGAACAGCCAAATAAAGTGTTGAAAGACGAAACAGCTTCTAGTATTAATAATTTACGAACACAAATCTTACTTTCCAATTCTGATGTGGTCATTGCTTACTTTGGAGAAAAGTACAAACAGTGGAATAGTGCAATGGATGCAGCAACAGCTATCACCTTAAATAAACCTGTGATTCTTATTCGTGATGAAAAACTTCACCATCCATTAAAAGAATTATCTAACAAAGCTCAATTAGTTGTCGAAACACCCGAACAAGCTCTTCAAGCACTTTCATATGTTTTTGAATAAGGAAAGCCGCGCATGCGGCTTTCCTTATATGCAATGTGCGGAGCCGTTGCCTTGAGTGGTCTTCTCAGAAAAAGGCGTGCGACGTGCAGAGCCATTGCACTTCTTCGACTATACTTTCAAGCCCCTTGATTGAAAGCATGTTAGTATACTCACTGAAAAAAAAAGTAACCACTAAGTAGAAACCAACCTAGCCGTTACCTTTTTATGTTGCACTCATTTCGTTCCTTCTGCCAATTTAAACATTCCAATTGCCATCCCTATACTCGTTAAATATATGGCCCCCGTAAAGGCAAGTACAATAGCTACAGTTGCTCTAGTCATTGTCACCACTCCTTCTTACATCAAATTCTTACTCCCACTTTTATTATAATAAGAAGGGAGCAATGTGACTGAGCTAGTCGTGTCTATAATTTACATTTAATGGAAATTATTAATATAAACACTATGATTAAATTGTTAAGAATATTAATGCCTTGCTTGTACTAGTGAAGTAACATATTGTCCATATAGTAACCTAACTATGTGAGTAAAAAGTTCTTTTCTACTTACCCAACCACCCGTATATATTCCAATTGCTCCCTCTTTTTTTCTAGTGTGAATATCTCCTGTTACATCAGCCATTACAGTACCAAGTTCATCTCCTTGCCGTAGTCTATTTGCAACTTGTTCTGGCAAAGGGAACTTTGCTCCACTTGCTATCCATTCAGCTCCTTCTTTATGCGATAGAACTCCCCAATTACAGAGTAACAATCCCGATTCTGTTTCTTGCACCCCACCTTCCAACCCAAAAGCCAAGTCAGCACCAGTCATGGCAAGTGCATGTTTGGCACGGTTTCTGGCTCCCTCTAACGTTTCGTTATCTGAAAATGGCTGTCCACTTACTCCTGATTTTGCTTTGACACTGATAAACGTATGACCCTCTCTTATGAGCGAATCTTGAACGGCATGTACTTTTGCCGGATTTTTTGTTCCTATGGCAACAATCATTGTTTACTCCTCTCTTTTCAACAACAAAAACAAGGTTGACCTACAAGGATTAACCCCAAGCTACCAACCTCATTTTAGTCTTATTTTCCCCTTTTATACCCCGTCATTAATAGTCTTAACCGTACTATTATCGACTGCTTTCACTAACTTAACAATCAATTCCTTCGCTGCTGCATAATCATCAATATGAACGATCGAAGCTGAAGTATGAATGTAACGAGAACAAATACCAACGACTGCAGATGGGACCCCGTTACCAGACATATGAACCCGACCTGCATCGGTACCACCTTGAGAAATGAAATACTGATAAGGAATTTCATTTGATTCCGCCGTATCTAGTACAAAATCGCGCATTCCACGGTGGGTAATCATGGATCGATCATAGATCCGAAGCAATGCTCCTTTTCCAAGTTGACCAAATGCATCTTTGCCCCCTGTTGCATCATTGGCCGGACTTGCGTCTAACGCAAAGAAAATATCAGGTTGAATCATATTAGCTGCTGTTTGGGCTCCTCTAAGTCCAACCTCCTCCTGCACGGTTGCACCTGAGTACAAAATGTTTGGAGTTTCTTCATGTTGTAATTCTTTTAATAATTCAACAGAAAGCCCAACGCCATACCGATTATCCCACGCCTTAGCCATTATTTTTTTGTTGTTAGCCATCGGTGTAAATGGACAAACCGGAACAATTTGTTGACCTGGTTTCACCCCAATATTGGTCGCATCTTCTTTATCGTCAGCACCAATATCAATATACATTTGCTTAATATCCATTGGTTTCTTGCGCTGAGCCTCTTCTAATAAATGAGGAGGTGTCGATCCGATAACACCAATGACTGGGCCATTATCGGTCATAATTTGCACACGCTGTGCAAGAAGGACCTGACTCCACCATCCTCCTAATGTTTGAAAGCGAATTAAACCGTTCTTGCTAATCGATGTAACCATGAAACCAACTTCATCCATATGACCAGCTACCATCACCTTTGGTCCATTCTCTAACCCACGCTTCACACCGAAAATACTGCCTAATCTGTCTTGAATAATTTCATTCGTATATTTTTCCATCTCGGAGCGAACAAACTTACGTACATGATGCTCAAATCCTGGCGCACCTTGAAGTTCTGTTAAAGTTTTAAACAATTGCATTGTTTCTTGATTCATGTCATGAAACTCCTTTCGCTTCCCGAAAAAATATGTATCATCTTTATCTTATCCGAAACACTTTTTGATTTCCACCGTAACCTTTATTCTTAAGAGGTCATATATAGATTGAAACCGTTATTCTATTTTGGATATACTACAAAGTGAGAGTAATCTAAATGTGAAAGGATGAAAACTAATGGTGAAACGTTTCATTGCAGGATTAGGGATTGGTTTAGCCGCTGGATATCTTCTTGGTCCAACGTTAAAAGGCGACAAAATATCTCCGGAAAAAGCATTAAAAGAAGTAAAAAAAGCCGTATCAAAAACATATGCAATTTCTGGTTCATGGATTCATATGATCCCGGAAACTGTCGACCGTAATAATATCTCCTATACCGTTTATCGCGGTGGTCTTTCTACTACTAATGAACAAGGAACGACGCAATATGAATTTTTGGTCGATACAAAGTCCGGTACATTACTCGAACTTCAATCATCTTAGAACTGAGGTGACTCTCCGCTACATATAGCTATAGAGAGTCACCTACAAACACCTAAAAAGGCTACACTCTTTTTTATTACTTTCTAATAATGGAATCAACAATTTCGCCATCCTTGTTCCATTTGATTGCTCGATACTTGTAATCATGATAAAACAAAAAATAGGCTTCTTTTTCTCTTGCAAACCTTTGCCACCTCTCTTTTTCATGTATAGACGTTATCGGGTAATCGTCATATGCCAGAACCCATAATACATTTGAGTGTGCTTCAGTTGGCATAATATCGGCTAAATGAAGAAATGTTTCTCCTTCATGCTCAATAACGAGAATGCTATGCCCTTCACTGTGTCCACCAGTATGGATAAGACGGATGCCTGGTATGATTTCAATTTCATCTTGAAATGTTTTCACATTGGATTCAATCGCCTTCCAATTCTTTTCCCAGTATGTATTGATAGACCTGATATTAGGATGTTTCATCTCATTCCATTCCACTTCAGAAGTAATGATGAAAGCGTTATCAAAGACCGGTACATCTTCTCCGTCCACATCCATGACAAGTCCTGTGGCGTGATCAAAATGCATATGTGTCATTAAGACAAAATCAATATCTTTTCGACTGAGATTTAAAGCTTCTAAGTCTTTTTCAAGTGATGACTCTTCAGTGACACCAAAATTTCTTTTTTTGTTTATCCGTTAAGCGTCCTTTCCCAATTCCACTTTCAACTAAAATTCGGTAGCCATCTTTTTCAATTAGAAAAGGATCTGTACGTAGTTCAATTTGATTCTTATCATTATGTGGATATCGTTTACTCCATAAAGGCTTCGGCACAACACCAAACATCGCTCCTCCATCCATATGAGTAACGCCTCCATTTAACCAAGTGATTGACAACCCATTTCGTTCAATTCGTTCCATTTTGATCAGCCTCCCTTTGTTAGTTTTTAGTTTTCATAACCTATTCTATTCTTGAAGCATGAAAGACATGTTTTTCATCTAAAAAAGGAAAGAATCCCTATTCGAATTCTCCCCTTTGGGCTAGCCTTTATGACCTAAATTTAGACTCACAACGATAAATTCTCATTCCCTTTCTTGAGAATTTACGTTCATATTCTGTCATAACATTCCCTTTTATTCCGCTGCGGTGCAAATCTAAGCTTACATTATGCAACGTCATTCCATATCCAGAAAAACTTTCCAAAGAGTATTCAAACAGACCTTGGTTATCTGTTTTAAAATGGATTTCGCCACCATCAACTAAAATTTGTTCATACATCTCTAGAAAACCCTTATAAGTAAGACGACGCTTTTTATGACGATTTTTTGGCCAAGGGTCTGTAAAATTAATAAAAAGGCGTTCAGCTTCTCCCTTTTTAAAGAAATTAAGAATATCTGCTACATCTTCATTTAAAAACTTAAGATTTGGACGATCTAGATCTTTTACTTGCTCTAGAGCTCTGAGCAATACACTGTCATACTTTTCAATTCCGATAAAATTAATATGTGGATGAAGTTCACTCATTCCAACTAAAAACTGTCCTTTTCCTGTTCCAACTTCAACATGAATTGGATTTTCGTTATTAAAAACTCCCTTCCAACTTCCCTTATGTTGACTTGGATCTTGGACAACAATATTCGGATATTGTTTTAACTCATCTTTTGCACCTGGTATATTACGTAAACGCAATTAAATCACCTCTAGTTATTTATTTAAACAATTGATTGTAAGCGGAATGAATTTATGAGGCTTGTCTACCTCCTGATTATTTAGCAAGTATAACGTAGTTTCGAATAGCTTTTACTTACATAGTACAAAATAATGCGTAAGGAAATACATACAAAGGAGTGTTCGATCATGCCTATTACAAATCAAGATAAATTACGGTTACTAAAAGACTTATTGGAAAATCAAGCTGCTGAGAACTACATGACAACGGATGAAGCTGAACAAATTGAACGACTGTTATCTTCTCTGAATGATGATCCCACTTTACAACCTGTCGTTTCACAAACTTTAAGTTTAATTCGGGAAAAGCATCAGCTGAACCATGAGCCGTTTCAACAAAATGATGTCGAACAATGGTTAAACGCTCTTACAATTGAATAATTCGACAGCAACTATATTTATTCCTCAGGAAATATCTACATGAACCGAGGAAATCTTTATAAAACACAAACCAAAAGACTCACCATCTTAGAAACGGTGAGTCTCTTCTAATTTTCAAGTAGGCTTCTTATATAATCTTTTAATTGTTCTGCCTGTTCAAACTGACCACGGCCAAAATGCCATAATAAAACAGAGATCGATTGAGAAACAACATACCAATGCATCCGATTCCGTAAACAATCTTCAAGCTCAACACCATATTGGCGCAACCAGTACTCCCATTCATTCCGAGGAATATAAGAGTACAACAGAAGTCCAAGATCAAGAGCTGGATCCGAGACAGTTGCCCCATCCCAATCAATTAAGTAAAGGTGCTCTTCTTCATCAAGCATCCAATTATTATGGTTAATATCACAATGGCAAACAACAAAATGTTCATGAAGGACAGATTCCAACTTATCAAATAAATAAGCCATTCCAAGCTCAATCGTTTCATCCTCTATTTGAAAGGCTTGTAACTGCCTTCGCAAGTTCTCAACGATGACATATGGTGTCAATGGTTCATTGCCAATCCGTTTAAACATATCAAGGAGTTCACTTGAACCATGAATTTTTGCAAGTAACGTTGCAACTCTGCTCTCTTTCATTTCATATGCCTTTAGCTCACGACCTTGCACCCATTTTTGGGCTGTAACAACATCACCGTTCTCTAAGCGCCTGGTCCAGAGTAACTTTGGAACAATTCCTTCGGCTGAAAGGACAGCAAGAAAAGGCGACGAGTTTCTTTTCAAGAAAACTGTCTGTTCACCTTGCTGGGCTATATATGCTTCTCCTGTTGCACCACCAGCTGGATGAACTTTCCAGCCATCTCCTAAAAATTGTTCCACCCAATTCACCCTCAATTTCATAAACTATCCATCACTTACTTTATATTAGTATTATATCGTATTTGATGACTTTTACCTATTTCATTTTAAAAAATTTATGCAAAAGTGAGACATTCGGTTGATTTATCATATATAAAAATCTTTGCCTCTATTTTGTCTTATAATTCACACAAACTAAAGTTGATAGCGGAGAAACGTTTACGCAGTCCTCTCCTATTTTGCTTAATGGTATCAGAGAAGCGGCCTGATCGTCAACGACTACGTACCATTCGTTCTCTTTCGGGAGCAAAAGCCGCTTAGAATGAAGACTAGCGTTATGGATAACGATAATATCATCCCAACGATCCAACTCACCAAGATTTCTTAAATGATAGGCAATGCAATCTGATTCAACGAGAAGCAAATGAAAATGTTCTTTAATTAACTTATAACTTTCCATCCGAAATGCTGGGTGAAAACGTCTGATTTTAATTAGGCCACGAATATAATTAACCGTTTTTTCAAAATGAGCTCGTTGCCCCCAGTCGAATTGATTTACCCAATCTGGTTGGTTGTAGCTGTTTTCGATGCCATGTTTGGTACGAAACCACTCTTGACCTGCATGTAAAAAAGGGATACCTTGAGAGAGCAATACGATGGAAGTTGCTAGTCTGTGTCGCTTTTCTAGAAAAACTCCTTCTTCATATGGATGAATTCTTTTTAACTTATCCCAAAGAGTATGATTGTCATGAGCTTCTACATAATTAATTGCCTGCCTTGGGTTTGAAAACAGTTCAATGCTTCCTCTCACACCACTTAGTATTTCATCTATCGAAAAATCGTTGCCACTAATAAATCCAGGCTGTATCGATTCAAATGTACTACCTTTAATCCCATCTCGAAACTTATCTTGAAAAAATCCGATCTCTTTTAATTCTCGTGCTTGATCTGTAACTGCGCGTATTTCAGTTGGATAGGCTGTCGGAAGATCCCAGCCTTCCCCAAGAACAAATATGTCTTTACTACTCTTAGTAGTTTCCTCTGTTACTTGCTTCATTGTTTCGACATCCAAAATCCCCATCAGATCAAAGCGAAAGCCATCAACCTTAAATTCTTTTAACCAATATGAGATGGAATCTACGATCATTTTCCGAGCCATTTTCCTCTCTGATGCAAAGTCATTCCCTACTCCTGTTCCATTACTCATTTCTTTCTCGTCTGTATAACGAAAGAAATAGCCCGGTACAATATTCTCTAGTGGAGATTCCTCCCAAATATAGACATGATTAAAAACAACATCCATGATTACTCGAAGCTGTTTCTCATGCAAACTAGCTATGAGTGACTTTAGTTCCCTAATTCTTGAATAACCATTATACGGATCGCTTGCATAGCTCCCTTCAGGAACAAAGAAATGGGTTGTATCATAACCCCAATTGTAATGAGTAGGATTTTGCCTGTTACTCTCATCAATACTTCCAAATTCTTGGACCGGTAGCAACTCAACATGAGTGATCCCTAACCTTTCTAAGTAATCAATTCCAGTAACTAAGTTCTTTTCATCAAAAGTATTTGTTTCGGTCATTCCCAAATACTGACCTTTTTTTGTAATCCCATTCAATCTTCCAATTGTAAAATCTCTTATATGTAACTCATAGATGATGACATCATTTTTTGCTTGCATAGGCTCTAGCTTTGGCCAATGTTGCGGATTCGTTTTAGTTAGATCCCCTATCATTGCTTTTTTACCATTCGCTGATAAAAATTTAGCATAAGGATCAACAACCTTACGCCAAGATTGGTTCACACACACCTCAAGTATATACCAAGCTCCCTCCCTATCGCCTTCGAGGTCTACTCTCCATACACCTTTGTCATCACGATAACAGGCTTTCCTCTCCCCTTCTTCATCGTACCAATTTTCGAAAAGAACCAGATTCACTTTTGTTGCAATAGGAGCCCAAACGGCAATCTTTGTCCATTCTTTTGTATAGGTCATGCCAAGATCATCCCCGGCATAAAAAAACATCTCGTCAAATGCTTCAGTCCTCACCACATCTGTAATTTGGACAAAGCTTCTACCTTCACCAAATTCAACATAGTTATCTTCTTCAAAGCAAAAAGGCTCAGTTAACTGAAGGTCTACCTCTTGGCCATTTACTCCTTTTAACAAAAGAGGCCATTTCCCAGAATCATTACTAATAAACCAATTTTCTTCAATATGCTCAATGGAACTTTCCATGTTGACGAGGATGTTGTCAATGGTGACGAGCGTTGCAAATTTTATCGGATGATTGACAAATGACTCCTTCTTTTGCTTCAATGATGAAAGCCCCCTTTTCTAAAGTCTAAAGAATATCGTAAGATCGTATCGTACTGTTTCTTTTAATGTATTTGTAGTACTATTGTATAACATTATGAGGAATGAGCTAAAACGATTCATTTACTCTTACTATTACTTATTTCTTTTTATTTTGAGAAGGCATTGATTGAATTTGGAGGATCGAAATGAACTACAATATTAACAACACTAGTGTCCGATTATTAATTTCTTGTCATGACCAACCTGGAATTGTCTCTGCTGTTTCAACATTTTTACACCAATATAAAGCGAACATTGTTCAATCAGATCAATACTCCACAGATCCATCTGGTGGAATGTTTTTTATGCGTGTTGAATTTGAAATGTTAGACCCAGATTTTGATATTACTATGATTCGTACTGCTTTTACTGAGATCGGTCTCTCTTTTGAAATGGACTGGCGTATGGAACTTGCATCTCGAAAGAAAAAAATGGCGATCTTTGTTTCAAAAGAAGACCATTGTCTCCTTGAATTATTATGGAGATGGAGAGCAGGAGAAATTGATGTTGACATCCCTCTTGTCATAAGCAATCATCCTGATTTAAAAGAACAAGTTGAATCTTACGGCATTCCTTTTTTCCATATTCCTGTTACAAAAGCAACGAAGCAGCAAGCCGAGCAAGAAGCTATTCAAAAGCTTCATGAACATAACATTGATTTTATCGTTTTAGCTAGATATATGCAGATACTTTCACCTGACTTTGTCGGAACCTTCCCAAAACGAATCATCAATATTCATCATTCATTCTTGCCAGCTTTTATCGGTGCCAACCCTTATGCAAAAGCATTTGAAAGAGGGGTAAAATTAATCGGTGCCACGGCCCACTATGTTACTGATGACCTAGATGAAGGACCAATTATTGAGCAAGATGTGCTCCGTGTAAATCATCGTTATACGACAGAACAGCTACGTGTTGCAGGTCGTAATGTAGAACGGATTGCGCTTGCTAGAGCAGTAACTTGGCATATAAATGATCAAATTATTGTTCACGGAAACAAAACAGTCGTATTTTAACAAAAGAGGCTGTATCAAAAGGTCCGTTCTTTGACCTTTTGATACAGCCTCAAAGTAATGAGCTAAGCCGTCGCAATCTTTTGAAGCCTGTTATGAGTGGTTTTCTCATAGCAGGCGCGCGACGAGTGTGCCATTGCCAACCTTTCAAAAAAAATCCGTTCTTTGACCTTTTGATACAGCCTCAAGCTAATTACTTTTTAACGTTAGTAGTTCATTGTTTATGTACTCAAATTCTTCTACTTCCATTGGTGGGTCTAAGAAGATTAGTTGCGCTTCGCTCCGAATATCAGGAAGTTGTTGCTCTCCATGCATTCGAATCCATAAATAAAGTGATTCTTGCAGTCCTTTTTTTGCCTCCTTTACCGTCTCACCAAAACTAACACAGCCATCAAGTTGATCTAATTCAATCATCACTTCCATTCCACCTAGCCAATTGTAAACTTTCCTAACTCTCCAGTTGAAGTCTTCTGGTTTACATTCAATCCCATATGGTTTTTCTATCTCAATCAACCTACCTCTCCTTCCTACTTGTTCCCCCTATCTTTTTTAACCAAAACGCACTCGTAATTATACGCACTATTTAAATCTAATTCAAATCACTATCGATATGAAGACCTTCCTCTTGATTTAACTTTCGTTTATATGCATTTGTATGACAATGTGATAGAAGCAAAGACGTAACTTTCATTTGCTGACTTTTAATCGGAGAAAGATGCTTCTTCAACTTTTCATGCCAAAGAGTGAATGTTCTTCGATCAACAAACTCGACTTTCGCTCCTTGCACCTTATTATCTATTATACTGTTTTTGCAAATCACGATGTTTCTAATGGGAAAAGAATGCCCAGCCTCCTCAAGAATTGGCTTGATAACTCCTGTCATGCGAGATAGCGAAACAAGAGGACTTAATCTATACGAGTTTCATTCACATATTCAATCCAGAAACGATCAGAACTCGCTTCAAACACACTATGCTCTTCTCCTTCTAAGGTAGAGATGCAATAAATTTCCGTAGGGCTAATTAGTATAATTTCTAACTCTACCGGAGCTTGTTTCACAGAGAAAACAGGCCTATACATAAGAAAATAATTATCTGGAAGTTTTTGGGCGAAAAATTGCAACCAGTCATCTTTCTTATATTTTGGATGGAGCCTTGATTCTTCTAATAAAGATGAACTTGCCCAGCGCAATTGCGAAAGATACAAGTCATGTAAGAACTCCTCTTTCAGTTGCTCAAACGTCATTTGGGTTAAATGGCTATCACTTTCATTTATATCTTCGTATTGTTTCTTTTTTGTGTATCTAGACCAGTTCTTCACTTTTTGTAGTATTCCAAAGAAACGCCCTTTCTCCTCCTCCAGAATTTCTTCAGCGGAAGTCGAATCATACTGTAGTTGTTCCCATTCTGATTTCACATAAGACCAGCGTTCTTTTTTCATTCGAGTAAATTGACTCGGATAACGGTTCAAATCAAATTGGTAACGAGAGATATAATCTTCAAGTTTGACTAAATGGGTCACGCTCGTACCTCCAGCTTTATCCTAATGTACTTCAAGTTTCGTCTCTTCAAATCCTATCATGTCCATTAGTAAAAAAGAAAGACGATAAATGGACCAATAAATGAAACAATGATTGCACTTAAGGTCATCGCAACCGAACTAGATGCCCCTTCCTTCTCACTATTCTCCAGCGCTTTAGCAGTTCCTATCGCATGAGCAGCACTTCCCGTACCAATTCCCTTTCCAATCTCATGCACAATGTTACACCATTTAAATAAATATGGAGCAGTAACTACTCCTCCAATTCCCGCAACCATAACCAACACCGCCGAAAGAGGCGGAATCCCTCCAATTGTTGTAGCAATATCCATGGCTACTGGGGTCGTTACTGATTTAGGAACCAGTGAATAAATTAGTTCTTTTTCTAATCCCATCCATTTTGAAAGTAGAAGTCCACTTGCAATCCCAATGATTGCTCCAATACTCACACTAGTTATAATTGGAATCAAATTGTTTTTCAACATTGGTAATTGCCGATATAAAGGGTAAGCTAGAGCAACAACCGCTGGACCTAGGAGCATTTCCAGCCATTTTCCACCAAGAGCATATGTCTCATAAGGAATTTGAAAAACAAGTAGTATGATGATCATTGCAATTGTTGAGATGAGCAATGGTAGCATATACGGATAGGGATAACGTTTATAAAGCTTTTTAGAACCTACATAAACTCCAATCGTTAATAGTAAAAAAACGAGGCTCATCATGATTTTCATTTTTTCATAATCTCCTTTTTCTTTACTAGATTCTGTCCAACTAAACCGGAAATAACCATTACCATCATCGTACTAATTAATGTAATTAAGATTAATAGAAATCCTCTCCCAGCAAAGACATCAAGAAATTGTAAAATTCCAACGGTTACTGGTAAAAATAAAAGTGGCATGTGACGTAAAATAAATGACGAACCTTCTTCGATATAACGTACAGGCAAGATTTTTGTAATAAGGACTAGAAACAAAAGCAGCATACCAATGATGCTGCCCGGAATCGCCAATCCAAACTGTCGTTGTATACTTGCACCTATTAAATAAAAGCATGTTAAAATAGCTATATGAACCATTATTCTAATCATTGGGTATTATCCCTCCGCCAAACTGAAACCTGTGTACCGTTTTATATTTAGGTGTTTCGGTTAGAACGCTTTTGTATAAAATGAATTCATCTACGCACCAGTGCACACCCTGCATTTGACTTCCATCAACAGCTTCATAGTCATTATCTATCGCCCATTGCCTGGCTAAAGTGATATGAGGAGAGAATGACTTCTTATCAAGTGCAAAGCCACTTTCTTCACAAAGCCTGGACACGTCTCTTTGCAATTGATACAATTTCGCTTCTTCTTTCACACCAATCCAAAAGATTCTCGGCTTTTTCTTCGAACCAAAAGTTCCATATGTAGAAAGTTCCAACGTAAATGCTTCCCAATTGGTTACTAAGGGTTGACATTTTTTCTCAATTTGTTTCAATTGTTCTTGTGTACATGAACCTAAAAAAACGAGTGTCAAATGAAGATCTTTTTCATGAACCCAGCGTTTAAAAGGGAAGTCTTTTCGAGAAATAGACTCTACAATTTTCCTCTTCAATGTTGACGGCAAAGGAACAGCTAAAAAGTAATGGGTTTGCATATGTAAATACTTCCTTTCTCAAAAAACATCTCGATTTAAGAAACTCCATTTATCCACTTAATAAAAACCACTTTATACCATTTTACTCTTTCTTATAACAACTAGGAAATCACTTTTTTTCTATGCTAAAATAAATATATTAACTATAAGAGGAAGTGTAATTATGACTGTTGTAAATAATATTGCAGAATTAATAGGTAATACACCGCTTGTTCGCCTTAATCGTATTGCTGATCCTAATGGTGCGACTGTCTATTTGAAAATGGAAATGCAAAATCCAAGTGGCAGCGTAAAAGACCGCGCAGCTTATAACATGATAGTCCAAGCAGAAAAGGATGGCCACCTAAAACCAGGTTCAACGATTATTGAGCCTACAAGTGGAAATACAGGAATCGGTATTGCTATGAACGCTGCAGCAAAAGGCTATCGAGCCATTTTGACGATGCCAGATACAATGTCTGCCGAACGAATCAATATATTAAAAGCATATGGCGCAGAAGTTGTTCTTACACCTGGAGATAAGAAAATGCCCGGTGCGATTGAGAAGGCTCATGAGCTAGCTAAAGATATCTCTAATAGCTTTATTCCGATGCAATTTGAAAATGCAGCTAATCCTGATGCCCATCGTCTTACAACTGCTGTAGAAATCAAACAATCACTTGATTCAATTGGTAAATCTCTCTCTGCCTTTGTTGCTGCTTCTGGTACAGGCGGAACCATCACAGGGACGGGCGAAGAATTGCAGAAATTTTACCCGGAAGCAACCATTCATGTTGTTGAACCTGCAGGATCACCTGTCTTATCAGGAGGACAACCAGGACCACATAAACTAGTTGGAACTAGCCCTGGATTTATCCCTCCTATTTTAAATGAAAATGTCTACAATGAAATTTTAAAAATTGAAGATGAAGATGCCTATCGTGTTACACGTGACTTAGCACGAAAAGAAGCCATTCTCGTGGGCCCTTCTTCTGGTGCTGCTTGTTTTGCTGCAATGGAGGTTGCCAAACGACTATCCCCAGACGATGTTGTTGTTGCGATTGCTTGTGATACAGGTGAGCGATATCTTTCCACTGATTTGTTTCAGTTTGGGAAATAACTAATCTAAAGCAATGAGCGTGTCGCTACTTCGTTTAAAAGCCTTGGGAGGAGTGGACTTCTCCTCTCAAGGGGAGTAGCGAACGGAGTCATTGCCACCTCTGTCGCTGGCCGTCGAGACCCCTATCTTAACTTTCCGTTTTTGCAAGCTCATAAATAGCTTCAGCATAAATTGCTGTCATTCTTAACAGATCATCGATTTCGATATACTCATCTTTCTTATGAGCCACATCTTCTCTTCCAGGAAACATCGGTCCAAACGCAACACCTGTTTTTAGAGATCGTGCATAAGTCCCTCCCCCAATTGCTAGTAACTTAGCATGCTCTCCTGTTTGACGCTCGTAAACTCGTTGTAATGTTTCAATAAGTGGATGATCTTCTTTAACATAATTTGGACCCATATGGTCTTGTATGATCAATTTTGCATTCTCTCTCTTGGCTACTTCTTTTAGTTTATTTAAACATTCCTCACCTGAAGCTGTGACCGGATAACGAATATTCAATCCAACTTTGCTTTCTCCATTTGCTTGAAAGTGAAATAACCCAGCATTCATTGTTAACGGTCCCGACACCTCATCGCTCACGGCTATTTGTAATCCTTCTCCATCAAAGTCACAATGTTTAACAATAAACTCAAGATAGTCATTGGCTGCTTGTTGAAAATTTGCTTTCGCTAGAAAACTAGCAAGGTATGTTCCGGCATTCAAGCCATTTTCAGGTGTTGATCCATGAGCTGATACACCATCATAACGCAAATGTAATTCCTCACCAGTATTATCAACCTTGCCAGTATGTCCATGTTCAAGCAAATGCTTTTGAAAGTTCTTTTCAAGCTCTTTAAGAAGGCTTCTCTCTCCTATGATTGTCGCACGCGCTAGTTCAGGCACCATATTAAATCTTTCTCCTGCTTCAAACATAGAGAGAATAAGCGTTCCCACCTCTTCATCCTTCTTAACTTCCCACAGAAAACTCACATCGGTAATTCCTTTTTCAGCATGAATGATAGGAAAATCAGCATCTGGCGCAAACCCTATTGTCGGCATTTCTTCATGTTTAAAATAATGTTCCACACATCGCCAATTGCTTTCTTCATCTGTACCTAGAATCATCCGTACTCGTTTATGTAGCTCTAGATTTAATTCTTTCACTATTGAGAGGGCAAAAAACGCTGCCATTGTTGGCCCTTTATTATCAATTGCCCCCCGTGCGTAAATACGCCCACTGCGAATGTCCGCTGAAAAAGGGGGAGACGTCCAACCTTTTCTTGCTGGTACGACATCAAGGTGGCACAAGATCCCTACACTTTCATTGCCTTTCCCATATTCGATAATTCCCGCAAAACCATCCACATTTTTTACAAAAAAATCATTTTGTTCACCTTTTTGTAACAAATATGTTAAAGCTCGTGCAATTCCTGCTCCAAATGGCGCATCCTCCGTTGATGTCGATTCGTCTAAAACACTTGAAATACGTAGGAAATCTTGAGTTTCTTTAATTATTTTTTCTTTTCTTTTTTCTACTTCAAATAGCCAATTTATTTCCACTATTTCCATCACCCTCCATTAAGTACGGAACATTTTCGTACACTGGTTTTGCATAGTTGTTAGAATTATTGTAAAATGTAGACAAACGGAATGAACCATGCTTCATCTGAACCACTTACAACATTACCTTTCTTATAATGCAAATGCAACTAAGAGAGGAGAACGGTCATCCCTGTAAAATGTTAAAGACATTTGACAGCTGTAATAACATGCATGATATACCATGTTATTACATAGACTCTACCTAAGAACAAGTCATGATTATGAATAAGGAGTGGTTTTTTGAAAACTTCAACTGATCGTATGCTGACTCGTATTAAGTCTATCTACCTTTACATCAAACAAAGGGGGACCGTCACAACGAATGAATTAGTTGAAGAATTCGGTATAACCCAACGGACGATTCAACGTGACCTCAACGTGCTTGAATACAACAATCTCGTTGAGAGTACTACGCGTGGTAAGTGGAGTGCAACCAAAAAGAAGACTCAAGTTTCGTAATATATATGGTGTAAAGCCATATGCAATAGGTAAGCTAAAAGAAGGTGTCTCTATGGTTTTTAGAAAACCATAGAGACACCTTCTTTATCTTGTTAAAAGCAAATCAATTTCAGATTCCGTTAGTTCTCTATATGTACCTAGTTCTAGATCATGATCAAGCTCAAGTTCTCCAATCTTCAAACGCTTTAGTGAAAGAACTTTTTTTCCTACAGCCTCAAACATCCGTTTCACTTGATGATATTTTCCTTCTGTAATGGTTAGTTTAATTTCTGAGGTAGCCCCCTGCTCTAAGATGATTAGTTCCGCCGGTTTCGTTACATAGCCATCTTCTAATGTTACACCTTGTTTAAAAAGAGTGATATCTTCGTCCGTCACCTCGCCCCGGACTGTTGCTGCATATGTTTTTGGAACATGCTTTCTAGGTGACATTAGCGCATGTGAAAATTGACCATCATTTGTAATTAAGAGTAACCCTTCCGTATCTTTATCTAATCGTCCAACCGGAAATGGTTCATACATTGCATGTTCATATAGCAATAGATCAATGACCGTTTCATGCTCTTGATCTTCAGTAGCAGAGATAACTCCTTGAGGCTTGTTAAGCATGAGATAAATATATGGTTTATATTTCACCTCTTCCCCAAAAACCGTTACCAGATCCAAATTTGGATTTACATGTGTTTTGCCTTCCTTAACTACTTCTCCATTTACATGGACACTGCCTGATTTCATTAGCTTTTTCACATCTTTTCTCGTTCCAAATCCCATATTGGCAAGTAATTTATCCATTCTCATTTTCTTGTTCTCCTTTCTGCTGCAATCTATCGGCAATTTTTCTAGCAAAGCCCCCCAAATCATTTGTTTGATAGGAATCAATCACACCATGAACGGTTTGATCAAACGTTTGTTTAATAATTGCCTCAGTTACTTCGTTCGCCTTTAACAAGTTCCCAAGTTCTACACTCATTTTTATTGCTGCCTCTGTCCCTAATTGATTAGCAAGAAGTACTTCTTCCTCTCCGGCAATTTCAATTTGCATCGTAGGAAACCAAGATGCAAGCTTCCCCTGTTCTCTCTGATGGTGTGCAGGCAATGCCAACAAACCTTTTTTCTCTTTTTTAGCAACTATCGCATGTCCTGCCAACTTTAGCGGGACCACTTTTTTCTCAACACAAAGTTGCTTCACCTCATCTTCCGTTACCGCTGTTGCCATATGGTAGACCGTTACCTCCTTTTGAAGACAATGATCATATTTTATTAGAAAATCTTCGTAGCCACTTTTTGGCAAACAAAGGAAAATTGCTTTTGCCTCTCTTAAGTTAGCTTCACTAGCTTTTTTTACAAAAGGAAACTGCTCAACTAAGTTATCAACAGTTTGCTCATTCCGACCGAACACATACGTAGTTCGGTCTTTCTTCAAAACGGTTAAAAGCATACTAGCTAGACGGCCTGATCCAATAATAACTTTCATCTACTCTACCTCCTATTTGCATTACATTGTTCTTTCTAAAAAAGAAAGAGCTGAAATCAAAATGATTATCAACTCTTACATACTAGACTCTTCTGTTTCAAACATATAATGCCGTGTTCGTATATTAACATTAAGAATAATCCCCATTGCCAGCATATTGGTTAAGAGTGCACTTCCTCCGTAACTGATAAAAGGAAGAGCCAAACCTGTAATAGGCATTAGTCCAATCGTCATTGCGATATTTTGAAACACTTGGAAAACAAGCAATCCAATAACGCCTGAAACCAAATAGGTTCCAAATAAATTATTACATGTTAATGCAATGATGATCATTCGATAGAACAAAAGAAAATACGTTACGATTAAAATCGTTGCACCAATAAAACCAAACTCCTCACCAATTACCGTAAAAATAAAATCTGTATGAATCTCAGGAATTCGATCACTTTGCGTCTGAACTCCCTGCATGAACCCACTTCCATGTAATTGACCAGACCCTATCCCTCTCATTGCATTGACAAGTTGATAACCAAATGATCCTTGATGCTCATATGGATCCAACCAACCATAAATACGATCGAGCTGATGCGATGCAATAATCTTTGAAAACAACTCAAAATTATGATTATGCAACCAAACCAGTGATGTGATTCCTGCTACTACCGACAATCCTAAAAACAAAAGTATTCTCCAAGCAACCCCTGACATTAAAAGCATTGTTCCCATAATACTTGCAATAACAAGCGCCGTTCCTAGATCCGGCTGTCTTAGTATTAAGAAAAATGGAGGAAGCCCAATCGCAACAACCTGCCCAACGATAATTAAATCCGATTTGAGATCTTTTGTTACTCTATTAGCCGTCACCCGATACAACATATGAGCGAGCGCAATAATTAAGAATATCTTCATAAACTCTGATGGCTGTATTTCAGCAGGTCCTAAATCAAGCCAGCGCTGAGAACCATTACGAAATACACCAAGAGAAGAATATGCAACAAGTAACAAAAGAGTAATCCCAATCCCATAAAGGGGAATCGAGAAGTTTTTAAACAAATCATAGTCGATTAACATAACGCCTACCATAACGACGATCCCTACGATAAACCAAATAACTTGGCGCTTCACATAGTAAGTCGGGTCATTACTAAAGTATTGACCAGATCCACTATAAATAGCTAACAAGCTAATACACATGAGCACAAACAACAGAAATAACAATGTGTAATCAATCTGCTGAAAGCCCGTTTTCCTTTCTTCCATTGTAGCCTCCATCTATAAGAAACAGCTCTCTGACTTTATTTAAGAAGCAGAAAGCTGTGTTTCTTCCTTGTTTTCTTTGAGTCTGTTATGACGTATGTTATTACGCGAAATATTCGCTAAGATAGCCAAAGAGACGAGTGTAAAGAACAGTGAGGATCCTCCATTACTTATTAATGGCAGTGGGATTCCTGTAATTGGGAGCATTCCAGTAACCGCCCCTATATTAAAGATAATTTGTACTGCGATTTGAAAAACGATTCCAAATGCTAACAAGCTTCCAAAGGGACTTTTGCACTTTGCTCCTATCATAACACCTCGGATCAAAATAAGTGCATGCAAGCCTAATACTATTAGTACACCTAATAACCCTAATTCTTCAGCAACGATCGCTAGAATAAAATCTGTATGCGCCTCTGGTAAATAATAGAGCTTTTGAACACTTTGACCTAAGCCTGTTCCTCTTAGACCGCCATGTGCCATCGCTATATAAGATTGAATCACTTGATGTCCATCACCCATTGGATCAGCAAATGGATCTTGATACGACGTAAGACGCCTCACCCGGTAAGGGGCAGACATAGCAAATACGACAAAAAGCGTAGCTCCAACCACCCCTAACCCAATTAAATGACGCCACTTAGCGCCAGAGAAAAAGACTAGAAAGAAGGTAACAAGAAGAATCGACGTTGCCGTTCCAAGATCCGGCTGCATCATAATTAACCCAAATACAAATCCGACTACAACTAATGGCGGCATGACACCTTTTACAAATTGGTCAATATACGCTTGTTTCTGTGAATAAACTTGAGCTAAATAAATGATCATACCGATCTTTACAAATTCGGAAGGTTGTATCCTTAATGGACCTAATTGAATCCAACGCTGAGCCCCTCCAATCGTTACGCCAAACCACGGGAGCAAGACAAGAAATAATGCAAAAATGGAAATCAGTATGATGATTGGAGACATCTTCCGATAAAATCGATAAGGAAAGTGCATGACAACTAAAAAAGCAAATACAGCTAATACAAACCAAAGCAACTGTCGTTGTATAAAAGAATATGGATTGGGGACCGTCTGTCCTAACCCTAAAGGATAACTTGCACTAAATACCATCACCAAGCCGAACCCAGCCAAAAGGAACGTAGTGATGATTAACAGCCAATCATTATCTTTTCGAAATGAATACTTCATCGCGCCCCCCTGCTCTAGCAAAATTTCGTTCATCATGAACGCCAGTCCAAAAAGCGGAAAGGAAGACATAACTAACATTCCAGCTTTTCTAGAAGCTTACATGCCTGCAGACTCGGACTTTTAGAACATTCTCTATTATATCAAACCACCCATACAAGCAAAAGAGGCTTTCATTGCCAAACAATGTCGAAATTGTTAGAAGAACTCGGTTTCGGCCAGACTCCCCCAAAAAGAAACAAAATTTCCCTTTATTTCTCACACTTGACCGAAGCCAGCAATCTCCGGCCGAAGCCTTAGTTCTTCTTACCACCCAAACTCCACCCTCTCTCACCCGGAATAACTGAGTGGAAGAAGATGAAATTCTTCTTCCACTCAGCTATGAAGGGGAGCTTGACGATAATCCTATCTCTCATCTTGCCTCACACCCGACCGAAAACGGCAACCTGGAGCCGAAGTTTTTCTTACCTGCCAAACTCTTCCCTTTTCCTTTCAACTATGAGGGAGGCAGTAAGCTTCCTTTACACTTTCTTTTCAACCGTCGAAGTCAGCAACCTACGGCAAATCCTAGCTTCTTACCAACCTGAAAACTGGAAGCAAAAGGGCAAAACCTACCCCTCTTGCCTTTCTTTCTGTTTCTTCCTATTCAAAAATCTGAACCTTGCTCCAAGTACTTGCCCAGCCAAATTGGAACGATAACTTAAAAACAAATAAATAGCTGAACCAACTAAGACACCGACAATCAAACTAGGAAATGCTCGTAGTTGCGATGTAACTGGAAGTAATTGTTGCATTCCTACATTGACAACCATGACACCGACTGCCATAACAACCGTAAAAACAATGATTAATATGGCTCGTTTGGCAATTAATTTGTAACTGAATTCAGCATATTTCCCAATAGCCCAGACTGTTATGACAAGCGAGGCTGTATAACCTACGTACGTAGCTAATACTCCTCCAAGCGGCCCGAACAAAGATAGAAACCAACTATTTGTTGCAAGTTTTAAGGCGAGACCAACACATAGAGCGATGACCGCTATTTTCTGTTTGTTGATTCCTTGGAGAATTGCAGCAGTTACAGCAAACAATGAAAAGAACAATGTAATCGGAGCATAATATTGTAAGATATATCCTCCAATTTCATAATCAGCAAGTCCATAAAGCGCACCAAAAGCTGGATATGCTAACACCGACATACCTACTGCAGCAGGTATCGTCAAAAATAAAATCACTTGATAAGTTTGACTGATCTGTTTCTGCAACAAATTAGTATCATTTATTGTAAATGATTTTGTAATAGTTGGAATTAATGTAATCGATAGTGCTGTTGCTAGCGCCATTGGAATGAGAATGATTTTATGGGCCGTGTTTGAAAACACAGCAAACGCAACTTCTGACTCATCCTGTGTTAAATGTGTACCAATCAATGTATTATTAAACGTAAATAAGTCTATTAGTTGATAAAGCGGAATCGCTAATCCTACAAAGGAAAGTGGCAATGCATAGGTAATTAACTCTTTATACATGGACCTTAGCGACAGCTGATGATCCATCGTGCTTTTCTCAATCTGTTCATGAATATATTTTTTTCTTTTAAACCAGTATGTTAACAGGACAGTTAAACCACCAAGCGCCCCTACAAAAGCGCCAAATGTTGCAAACCCAACTGCTAGGCCCGTACTACCTTCCATAATGTTCACAATTGAAAACGTAATGGCTAATATAAAGACTATCCGAACGATTTGTTCAATCACTTGTGATACAGCCGTAGGCCCCATTGATTGGAACCCCTGAAAATAGCCCCGAATAATAGACATAATCGGAACAACAAGTAAAGCGACACTTACCATTCGAATCGTAAAGACTATCTCATCAAATGTATTACCTTGCTCGGTTGGATTTTCAATAATCCAAGGTACGATGTAAGGTGCTGTGAAAAATAAAACGAGAAAGGCAAGTAAGCCGGTTATGGACATAAATAGTAACCCTGATTTAAACAATCTGTGTCCCGTTCTGTAGTCACCTAATGAATTATATCTTGAGACGAATTTAGAAACGGCTATTGGAACACCTAATGTGGCTAAACTTAATAAAACGGTATATGGTAAATAGCCATATGAGTATAGGGCAATCCCTGTTTGGCCCACAATAGCAGTAAAAGGAAAAATATAAATAAGACCTAATATTTTAGAAGCAAACGTAGCGGCTGTTAAAACCATCGTACCGCGCATTAATTTTGAATCCGACATTATTGATTCCTACTTTCCAAATCCCTTTATTTAAGAAGATCATTTTAACTCCTTATGCATTTTACCACAGTCTCCTTTGTGTTGCTCGAGTTAACATTGAATTCCTTTTTTTTATAAATAGTGATACTGTATGAGTCTGTTCAAAAAAAAGAAAAACGGCAAAAGCTCCACACGTTGCACACCTCTATGAGAACCCCACTCCTAGAGGTTCAAAACCTTGTAGCGGTTCCGCTCATTGCCTAGAGTCTGTTCAAAAAGGGATAAACTAACCCTTTTTGAACAGACTCTGTAATTAAAGAAATTGAGGTGAAGAAACATGAAGAGATATGATGTCATAGTTATAGGCGGTGGTCCTTCGGGTTTGATGGCATCCATAGCAGCTTCTGAACATGGCGCAAGTGTACTTCTTTTAGATAAAGGGAACAAACTTGGTCGTAAGCTTGCTATTTCAGGAGGTGGCCGCTGCAATGTAACAAACCGCATGGAAATTCAGGATCTCATTGCGCACATTCCAGGAAATGGTCGTTTTATGCACAGTCCATTCTCTGTCTTTAATAACGAAAGCATCATTGCCTTTTTTGAAGGACTAGGCATTCAATTAAAAGAAGAAGATCGTGGAAGGATGTTTCCAGTAAACGACAAAGCAACAACTGTAGTTGAAACACTTTTAAACCGGGTTCGTGAGTTAGGAGTGGATATTCGTACGAACACAACTGTCAAAACGATTAACTATTCAGATGAATCTGTCTCTGAAGTGGTTTTACAAAATGGTGAACTTATCTCTACCCCAACAGTCATTGTGGCAACCGGTGGGAAATCAGTTCCCCACACAGGCAGTACCGGAGATGGCTACCCTTGGGCTGAGAAAGCAGGACATACCATTACCGATTTATATCCAACAGAAGTACCTATTACTTCAAGCGAAGAATTTATACGCAATAAATCTCTACAAGGTTTGTCATTAAGAGATATTGAGTTAACTGTGTTTAACCCTAAAGGAAAAAAAATAAAAACCCACGATGGTGATATGATCTTTACCCACTTTGGTATTTCAGGCCCTGCTGCACTACGTTGTAGTCAGTATGTTGTGAAAGCATTAAAGAAGTTTGAAACAAAAACAATTAAAATGGAAATTGATCTATTTCCTTCTTTATCCGAAGAGACTCTGTTTCAACAATTACTGGCTAAGGTAAAAGCCGAACCGAAAAAATCAATGAAGAACTTATTAAAAGGCTTTGCACCTGAGCGATTTTTGTTATTCGTATATGATAAACTTTCTTTTGATACGCAAGCACAAGCATCTTCAATTCCACATGAATGCTTTCGATCCCTCGTAACAATTTGTAAGCATTTTGAAATTGAAGTAAACGGTACACTATCGATAGAAAAAGCATTTGTTACCGGAGGTGGAATTTCTATTAAAGAAATTGAACCGAAAACGATGCACTCTAAAAAGAAAAAAGGCTTATATTTTTGCGGCGAAGTTCTCGATATTCATGGCTATACAGGTGGCTATAATATTACTGTTGCCTTTTCCACAGGGTATACAGCTGGGAAATCCGCAGCAGAACAAGTTGTTCACAAATAATATCCACATTATCCACAGAAGAAGGATTATTCTGACTATTTATTTCATATTCCGACAAATTCTTTATCTGCCCAATATATTCGCTTGTGTATATATTGGGTTATCCACATTTTTATTCACAGTATAAACAAGTAACAAAGACCTAAATTTGCTAGCTTTCCTACTGTGAAATCCTAAATATTCTATAAATTCACACTTCAATCTTTTGCAGTTTTTTTAAATAACCCTTCATTTTCCTTCCTTACCGAATAATCTCACCTTTTTCCACACAATATAAAACGAATCTAAAAGAGGAGTGAATGAGATGGATGAAAAACGAGTCAAGCAAATATTATCTTCATCTGCTGATATTAATGTTACCTATAACGGGACTTCTGTTTGGATTGACAAATTGCATGAAGATGGTAAGACAGCAACTGTTCATTTACGCGGACCGTTAGAAGAACGTTCTGATGTAGATATTTCAGAATTAGAAGAAGTTTAATAAGAAAAGCCGCGCATGCGGCTTTTCTTAGAAGCAATGCGCGGAGCCGTCGCCTCACTTTTAGCCTTTTCTGAGCGGGTTTCTCAGAAATGGCGTGCGACGTGCGAAGCCATTGCTCTTCTTAGTGTTCACTTTCAGACATCTTTGAACGTCCCCAATATTAATAAAAGCCGCGCATGCGGCTTTTATTAGAAGCAATAGGCGGAGCCGTCGCCTCACTTTTAGCCTTTTCTGAGCGGGTTTCTCAGAAATGGCGTGCGACGTGCGAAGCCATTGCT
>NZ_JAWRVK010000037.1:0-40784 GCF_036663575.1 Halalkalibacter flavus | reverse complement strand
AGCCTTCCCCTCAGGTTCAAAACCTTAATAAACAAAGTGAATTGATGCTTAAACAAACAACCCATTTAATCGAAAAAAGCCAGGAACTTGGTCAGTTTAAAGATGGAAGTGCTACGGAAATGGCATTTTACTACTTTGCTTCGATACAAGGATTAACGATGATAAAACTTACAATGAGTGAACGATATATTACGCCAAGTCCCCAAATAGTGACAGCATTTTTAATAAAGGAATAAGCTAATTGGACAGATTTACTCATATGTATATCAATGACCAAATAGCAAGTGATTATAGGACTAAGAACATATTTTAGTTATTCCATTATAGGGCGCTTTTCTGTAACAAGGAAAAGTGCCTTTTATTAATGTAAAGGGCCAGATAATGGAATTAGACTTGGCAGTTAAATTGGATATTTATGTTAAGATAATTAGAGATTGTGAAGGATTGTACTTAAAGTAATGAAGCAGAATAGTAAAAGAAGTTTTGCGCAAAAGAGAGGTTTATTTTATGAGGAAAATTTATGAATATATGTCTAAAGAGGAAAAAGTTAGAGCGTTAGAATTATTAAGAGTTGATATTAAAGAGTTGGAACAGGAATTACAAAACGATTATTCAAGGGTAGTTAAAGATGCTATTACAGAAACTCTAAATAGATACCAGTCAGAAGAAGAATGGCTAAAAAATGAGGATGAAGAAAAATGAGATTGTTGAACTAATGGGAGCGAGGGTTGTACAACTTGAAATAGGTTGCTACCACTCTTTTTTTTACCTATTTTAAGAAAAAAATATAAATACTATATTGCAAAGCAAGATAGCGTTTGGTAATATTGACTTGTAATGCAAGTTAGTGCATTTTCTATGTCGCAATACCTTGTAATACAAGTTATTATATTGGAGGTGAATTTAGGTGTCACAAACTCAAATGTTAAAAGGAATACTGGAAGGTTGTATTTTAAAGGTTATATCTGAGAAAGAAGTATATGGTTATGAACTTGCTACTAAACTTCATGAAAGTGGATTTTCTACAGTTAGCGAAGGTTCTATATATCCTTTACTTATAAGAATGAACAAAGAAAAGCTAATAGAAGGAACACTGAAAAAATCTACTGCTGGACCGAACAGAAAGTATTATCGTCTCACTGAAAAAGGTCAAAAAGAGTTGAGTCAATTTATTATAAATTGGAACATATTAAAATGCGGGGTTGATAAATTATTGAAGGAGGAAGAACAATGAAATTATCGTTAGAAAGTGAAAAATATTTACAAGATTTAAGAAGTTATCTTTTTACTAAGGGCGTAAAAAATGAAGTTTTAGATGAATTTATTGAGGAAGCAAAAGGGCATTTAATAGAAGGTGAGCAAGATGGAAAAGATGTTCATCAAATCTTTGGTTGTAATCCAAAAGAATATGCAAATGACCTTATTGTGGCAATGGGTTCTTCACTTAGAAGACAATTAGCTATCATTAGTCAAATTGTTCTCATTATTATTAGCTATCAAGTATCAAGAATGGGATTAACAGATACATTAAGTTTCACGTTGGTTGAGATAATTGGATACCCCATTGTTTATATACTATTCTTGCTATTTGTTGGGTTTGGAGTGCGTA
Organism: Halalkalibacter flavus; assembly: GCF_036663575.1. Classification (NCBI taxonomy): domain Bacteria; kingdom Bacillati; phylum Bacillota; class Bacilli; order Caryophanales; family Bacillaceae; genus Halalkalibacter; species Halalkalibacter flavus. The sequence goes on along the minus strand of NZ_JAWRVK010000037.1, from coordinate 39,175 downwards.
TTTCTTCTTTCAAAAGCAAAAATCATCAAAATATTATTTTGTTAATTAGCATAGCGCTAGGCATGCTATCGATGATTACAATATTTTTATTGAATAGTAGAATAGGTGATCCTTTTATTGAGTTAAGTTCAATGGGAAGTATTGTTGTTACTGGTGTTTTTGTTTCTGTTTTTCTACTGTTAATCCAGAGATTATTAGGTTGGTTTGGTTTTATAAGCGCTATAGCTCTTTTACTATTTCACTTTTTTATGAATAACTATTTTTTATAGAAACTTTTCTAAACAATTTTTATATTTCACTAATGGGAGCTTTCCTTTAATAACGATCTTCAACAATCGGGCGCTTTTCTGAAATAAGGAAAGTGTCTTTCTTCATGAAAAGGGCCATATAATTGAATAACACTTGGTAGTTAAAGTGGATATTCAAACGGTTCAAAGGTAACTACGGAATAAGGGATATAATGTGGATTTCAAATGACTTCTGGACCTCTAAAACAATAATATTTTATCTTAATGAAGAGGCGGTATAGTTTTCCCTGAGTGAATAGTGAAAATACAAAGAAACCCCCAAGCGCTAATTGGGAGTTCGACTAATAATGAATGTAACTTTACCGTCTAAAGCCAATTAGTAAAATCTAGTTATCTTTTTTGTTTTTCTTTAATGATTCTAGGATTTTAATAATTATTGAGATTACAAATAAAACAATAAATAAAATAGTACTTAACGCATTACCTATAGCGTCAAAGACAGTTAAAATTCCGACAACAAAAAGAAAAAAAGCTACTATGAACATAGATGTACTAATATTATTGCTAATCATAGGGACCTCCTTTAAAAAATATTAGCTTTTTACATATATAGTATATTATAATAATCTATAACATATAAGGGGGAATTTGGTTGACTGTAATTAAAAGAATAACATGTTACTTATTGACTGTGACAATTTTGTTTGGATTTACATTTTTTGATTTTACTAGAGCACTAGCTGAAGAAAATAAAATTAGTAGAGATCAAAGTTCTTTAACTCTTGGTGCTGATTATGACAATTTAGAAGAGTACTTAATTGAAAACTCTTTTATTTATGCTATTGAAAACATGCCAGATGATATTCTAGATAATCCAGAAGCGATTGTTGAATGGTTTCAAAAAAATGCAGGTGATGATTATCAATTTACAACAGATGGGGAAAATTTGTTGATAGATACTACGTCCAAAGATGCTCTTTTACTAATGGAAATGTCTGAAGGTCAAAATTCCGGTTCTGAATTCCAAACTATGGGTGTTGCTGCTTGTATAGGAGCAATTGGAGCTGCTTTGGTTACAGGGGTATTGCCTATTGCAAAAATCACAAAAATTAAAAACGCTTTAAAGGCTGTAGGTGGTACATCTAAGTTTGTTAAAAACTTAATCTCTCATTATAACTTTAATAGAAATAAAGGGTGGAGTCGCTCTAGATCATATGATGAAGCTTTTGATAGAGCAACTGCTGCATATGGCAGTCAAATTAAAACAGAATTAGGTGCATTATTTGGAATTACCGCAATTTATGGTGCTTGTTTTAATTAACGCTATATCCTGCTGCACTTTAGTACCTTCTGGATCTATATACAGAAGGTACTTTTTTTGTACTAAAAATGAAGAAACTGAGGAGATTTAAGCTTTAAAGTTAGCGGGTCAAAATACTTATACAGCTAAAAGAAACTATTCAATTATTCCATTATAGGGCGCTTTCCTGTAAGAAGGATTGCGCTCTAATTGTATTTAAGGTCCAGATTGAAGAAGGTATTTAGGTTAAGATAAAGAAATAAATTAGAATTATGTTTCTTGGGAGAGAGTGTAAAATGATTAAGGCAGTCATATTTGATTTAGATGGAACTTTGTTATATCGAGATGCTTCAGTACAGAAGTTTATAGACAACCAGTACGACCGAATAAATAAATGGGTAGGTCATATACCAAAAGGAAAATATACTTCAAGGTTTATAGAGTTAGATTGCCGAGGGCATGTTTGGAAAGATAAAGTGTATCAACAATTGGTCAATGAATTTAACATTACTGGGATCACTTGGGAAAGTTTACTTCAAGATTACTTAGAACAATTTAAAAATAGTTGTGTCCCTTTTCCTAATCTCAACAGTATGTTAAAAGGATTAAAAAGTAAGTCCATTAAATTAGGAATAATAACTAATGGAAAAGGGCAGTTCCAAATGGATAATATAAAGGCATTAGGGATTGAAAAGTATTTTGAAACTATAATTGTTTCTGAATGGGAAGGTTTAAAAAAACCTGATCCTCAAATTTTCAAAAAAGCTTTAGAGCGATTAAATGTTTCACCGAATGAAAGTATGTACGTTGGAGATCATCCAGAAAACGATGTAAAAGCTGCTCAAAAAGTAGGAATGAAAGGGATTTGGAAAAAAGACTTACAATGGGGCAATGTTAAAACGGATTTTATAATCGATGATTTGGCAGAATTACCTTTAATTATAGAAAGAGTAAGTAGTATTGAATCTTGTTAAACGGGTGCAAAAGTTCAATAAGTGCGAGCCAACTTTAACAACTTTGGATCTTCCACAATCGGGCGCTTTTCTGTAACAAGGAAAGTGTCTTTTTTCAGGTAAAGGGACATTTAATTGAATAAGACTTCCAAACTAAACTGGATGTTTATGTTAATATTGGTATGAGATTGTGAAGAAATGTACTATAGGGGCAGTTTAGCACAATATTAAAATCCTTTTGGGTATATTTGGGGTCTGCATACACATATTAAACCTAATCGTTTAAATGGAGGGACTTTATGAAAGTATGCAAGTTAAGTTTTATGATTATAGCGGTTATTTTAAGTTTTACTATGATGGCTTTTAACACTAATGATGTACAAGGGAAATCTCATGAAGAAAAGCAACTAGAGGAATTTATTAAAGGAAATAACTATATTCCCGCAGAAAAAGCTATTGCACAATTTGAACAAATGTATGATAAAAAGGTAAGCCTTCCAAAAAAGTTGCCTTTTGAACCATCACATCGGTTCGGAAACATTGATGAAGAAGGACGTTTGAAACTGCATTTTATGAGACTTGGCAAAATTGATGAATACCCAACTCTTGATTTTGGCTTTTATGTAATGCCTGAAACAAACTTAGATACGTTTAATAATGCAAACGATAAAGTTTATACACTGAAAAATGGAGAAAAAGCTTATTACAGACAACATCACGAGTATTTTCACTCTTTGGCTTTTACAAAAAATGAATTAGGGTATCATTTTGGTGCGGATCCAGACGAAATTGATTTGGATACTTTCATTGAAATTGCAGAGTCCATAAAATAAACAATTAAATAACGGATGAAGATGAAAATGAAGCTGTAACAACAGCTTCATTTTCTTATTCAACGAAACGGGTGCTTTCCTTCAATAAAAAATCAGCAACGATCTTCCGCAATCGGGCGCAATTGTTTAGTAATGAACTTAGTAACGAACTTTTTTGTCACGTATTTTTCGATAAATCATGACTGATTGATTAAAAGTAAACAATTATTTTTTTAACAGCCGCATTTCTCAAACGGGAAAATGTGGCTGTTGTGCTGTCGAAAGTAAACAATTTTATTTGCACTGAACAAGTCAATGTATTTAATATTTTATAAAAAAACTATTTGCTCTGAAACGCGTCCCACATTTTATACTGTCTATATATTTCAACTTACAGAAATGAGGGAAGCATCATGAAAGTAATTGCAATTGATTTAGATGGTACTCTTTTATCCGAGAATTTATCTATTCATGAGAAAGATGTCTGTGCTATAAAGGAAGCACAGAAACAAGATTATATTGTTGCGATTGCAACAGGTAGAGCGTTATTCGATGCACAGCATATTGCAAAAAAGCATGACTTAGATTGTCCCATCATTGCATCAAATGGAGCTCAGATTTATGTAGACTATAAGAAAATAGATGAACAATTTATAAAACAGTCCATAGTGCAAGCTATTATTCCCTGGTTAAACGAGAGGGAAATGTACTATCAAGCCTATCTGTCTGACAAAATTGTTGTATCCAACTTAGGGATAAATTATTTAGAAAAGCAACTACATGACGTAATGGAACAAAACTCTGATTTTAATTTAGACGAGTTTTGGAAAGGAATTAAAGCTCAGATTTATCAATATGGTTTAGAAGAAAAAACAGGTACCATTTTGCCGACAGACTATCATTCTATTATTAAAATTATGGTCGTCTCTCCGAACGTTCATTTACTCAAAGAAGTAAAAGCTCATTTTCAACAAATAACTGGGTGTGAAATATCTAGTTCTGGAACGTTTAATTTAGAAATTATGAGTACGGGCGTAGATAAAGGGATAACTTTACGCAAGCTTTGTAACTATTACGAGACATCTGTAGAGAATGCTGTTGCTATCGGGGACAACTTAAATGATATGCCGATGTTTCAAGTTGCCGCAACAGGAATTGCTATGGGAAATGCGGATAAGGAATTAGTTCGGGTTTCTACGTATCAAACGCTATCTAACCAGGAATGTGGTGTCGCATATGCATTTGAAAAATATATAAAAGCAAATAAAGTAGAAGATCAAGATGTAGAGGAAGAGAAGCTAGTATGAATCACTTCTTCCATAGATGTCTTATTTATTTTACAGGGCTGTTCGTTTTGTCTTTAGGAGTTGTATTAATGATTAAATCCAATGTTGGGATAGCGCCATGGGATGCTCTAAATGTAGCACTATCCCAACGAATTGGTTTAACCATTGGATCTTGGGTTTTTCTTGTCGGAGGTGTTCTCATCTTCGTAAACAGTTTCATTAAAAGAAGTACCCCTAATCTCGGAGGGTTTATTCCTATCTTAATCATTGGATCATTTGTAGATCTTCTAAATCTAAAGATACTTCACTTTATGAAAATACATGTTTATGTTCCCCCGTGGATTTTATTTTTTGGAGGATTATCAGTACTAGCTTTGGGTATTGCTATTTATCTACGCGCATCTTTTCCATCTGTTCCAAATGATGAACTCATGTTGGCTATCACAGCTCGTACCGGGTGGAAAATTAATGTAACCAATACAATTGGAGAAGCTGCAGCCTTTATACTTGCATTACTATTGAAAGGACCTATTGGAATAGGATCTGTTATTGTGGTACTATGTTTAGGATTATTAGTAGGAGTATTCGATCAGCTCTTGCATAAAATGGGGATGACACGATCTGCTTATAGCAAGGAGTTGTCACAATGAGTAATATTACAGAGATATCTAAAAGAGCAAATGTTTCTCGATCAACGGTATCGAGAGTTCTCAATAATCATCCTTATGTCAAACCAGAAAAACGAGAAGCAGTTTTACAGGCAATAAAAGAACTTAATTATGTTCCAAACTTAAATGCTGTAAATTTATCTAGAGGCAAGACAAACGTATTAGGAGTTATTGTTCCTAAGATTAACCATCCGTTTTTTAGTAACTTAATTGAGGGAATTGGCGAAGAGTGTAACAAGCACAATTATAGCTTGTTTGTACATCAATCTAATAATGATCCTAAACAAGAACTAGAGTTTTTTAACAGGTTAAAATACAAGCTCATTGATGGTCTTATTTTAGGTTCATGTGTAAGTCCTTGCCACATACTCGATGAAGTATCTGATTTTGGAAAAATTGTTTCCTGCGAAGCGTCTGAAAGTAAACAAATTACAAGCGTATTTATTAATCACAAGTCTGGAATCCAAATGGCTATTGATCATTTAAGAGATCAAGGACACCAAGCTATTGGCCTCTGTATAGGAAATCCTAAAAGTGGCGTGGGAATGAGCAGAAAGAAGTCATTTTTTTACTACCAAAAGGAATATGGCTTACAGTGGAGAGATAATTGGTACTTTGCTGAACAGTATACGATTGAGGATGGAATTACAGTAGCAAAAACACTTCTAGAACAAACGGTGCGTCCTACAGCCATGGTTGTAGGAAGTGATTATGTAGCTGCTGGAATGATTTATGAAGCAAAGAACCAAGGAATACGGATCCCTGAGGATTTAGCAGTAATAGGATTTGATAATCAGCCAATTTCGAAAGTAGTAGAGCTTACAACAATACATCAGCCCATTCTAGAGTTGGGCCAGACAGCAGTAAGTATATTATATAGTTTAATCAATAACAAAGTCGTCCCAACCATTAAAACATTAGAACTAGAGTTGATTAAAAGAAAATCAACATAAGAAAAGACCACATTAATGTGGTTTTCTTTATACTTAAGCTAAGACCATTTCTGGCATAGAAGCCTTAAAATGTGTTCTTTTTATCGAGAGTACATGATCATTCTAAAATATAGAACGCGTATCATGTCAATATCTTGATTATTATCTTATATTATTAACGCTCTTTTCAGCTAATTACCTAAAACATATTTACGCAGAATCGTGACTTGCCTTTCTTTTTCTATTAATTCTTTATCCATTTCTACAAGTAATGTATTGACTTGGAAAAGTTCCATCACTTTTAATTTCAATGCAAAAGGAGCATTATGTTTTTTTAACCATTCGAATATTTGTAGTTCACTCATCATTTCCTAAATATCCTACTTTTAAATATTTATTAACTAAGAACACTAGTTGTAACGCCACTATGCTTATAAACCTTTATTCGTGTTACGCCACCTAGTGTTCTTCTTGAGTTTATTTTGTGGGAGTAGTTTCATGTCAATAGTAATAAAGAATATTTTTGTATGATTAGTGATTCCGCCACATGCCTACCAAGCTAACGAAATGAACTATCGCATTCATTTAATCAGGATTTTTCCGTTGATTTTCTATTTAATTAAACCAGCTAATAGAAAACTTTAGTGATCTTCAACGATCGGGCGCTTCATTGAATAAGGGTAGTGCTCTTTCCTTTTAAAGGCGCTAATGTTCAATATGAGTGAAATGTTTTCAACAGCCTTCTATCTTCAATTATAGAGTTCAAGAAAAGCCCAATTTCTCTTATATAATGCTAAGAAATTGGGCTTTTAAAATTGGGAAATTATTATTGTTGTAATCGTATTTTCCTGCCTGTACTCCTTTTAGACTAGTTTTCTTATTATTATGGATAAACGGCGTAGACTATCTTCTAAATTTGAAAGAGATGCAAAAGAGTAGGAAAGACGTAGATATTGGTCAGCCTGTTCATCATAGACGGTTCCAGGGTTTAGTAATATGCCCTCTGCAAGTGCAGTTTCAAATAGTTTTCTTATAGAGATTGACGGTAATAAGCGTACCCAAACATAAAATCCTCCACTTGGTTTTTCCCATGTTGCAATATTAGAAAAATACTTATTCAAAGTTTTCAATGTAAAATCTCTTCGTATTTTAAGTTGTTTTCTTATTTCATTAAGATGTTGATAATAAAGTCCACTGGAAAACCATTCTACTGCTGCCCACTGTGATAAAGAACTAGAACCATAATCGGTTTGCATTTTAATATCTGCTAAGCGCTCAATGACTGGTTCTGGACCAACTATCCAACCAATTCGAAGACCTGGACTTAAAGTTTTAGATAGACTTCCCAAATATAGGTCAAGTCCACTTTTGTCAAAAGCCTTAAGCGGTTTTGGTGGTTTCTCATCGAACCATAATTCTCGGTAAACATCATCCTCAATTAAAGGTAATTGTTCTTGTTGACAGATGTTTAACAATTGATTACGTCTTTCAATAGTCATTAACGTTCCAGTAGGGTTGTGAAAGGAAGGAATTGTATAAAGTAAAGCAGCTTTATGTTGTTTTTTATACTGTGGAATATCAATTGCTTTAATTCCTTCTTTATCCAAAGGGATGCCAACTAATTGCATACCTGCTGACTGGAAGACATGTAGTGAATTAAGATAAGAAGGCTTTTCTGTAAATACAGTAGAGCCTTTATGTAATAACCCAATACTAATAAGATGTAAGGCTTGTAAAGCACCTGAAACGATTAAAATGGAAGAGGGGGACGCTTGAATTCCCATTGTTTTCAAATAACTGCTTATTTGCTCCCTGAGTTGTAGTAAGCCCTTTGGTTCTTCATAGCCATAAGAAATTACTCTAGTAGACAATTTTTCGAAAACTTGTTTCATTGAAGCGCCAGGCATGAGGTCTGGCGATAATTCTCCGGTTCCTAAACGGACTATGTTAGGAATAAATTCAGCTTGATTTATTTCTTGAATCGTTGGCAAGTTGGGTTCGTGAATTCCAGAATTTACGTAGGAACTCCAATCCGGGGGAGGGGCTGTTGCTAAAAGGTTCCATGTATTATTAACCACTCTTGTTCCACTGCCGGTTTTTCCTTCAATTAGTCCTTCCGCTGTTAATTCATCATAAGCAGTAACAACTGTACTTCGATTTACTTCCAAAGCTTTTGCTAACGTGCGTTGAGGAGGGAGCTTATATCCTATAGTCCATTCACCATTCGATATTTTTTCTTTAATAAAATCAGTTATTTGTTTATGTAATGGTACAGGTGAAGACTTATTTGGCTTCCAATCGATTGAAAACATCAAATCGTTCTCCTTTTTATTTATTTTATTATCTATTATATTATTTGGTTGGTTTATAATCCATCCAATTGGTTGGAGACATGGTTAATGTCTCCAACTAAACTAAGACTAGTTTAATACAATGTAAGAAAGGGAGAACTTTGGATGTTAGAACCATTTATTCATGGATTTATTCTTGCACTAGGATTGATTCTACCTCTTGGTGTCCAAAATATTTTTGTTTTTAATCAAGGAGCACTACAACCACGTTTTATTAAAGCATTACCAGTTGTGATTACAGTCTCTTTGTGTGATACGCTTTTGATTTTGGTGTCTGTTTTAGGTGTTTCATTACTTATACTAGGTTCACTTTGGATTAAAACTATACTTATTGGGGGAGGTTTTATCTTTTTAATTTATATGGGATGGACCACATGGAATAGTAAAGCGAATAATGAAAGAAAAGAAATTGCGAAGAAATTTTCTTTAAAGAAACAAGTGTTGTTTGCGGTATCTGTTTCCTTACTTAACCCTCATGCAATAATGGACACGATGGGTGTAATTGGACCAAGTTCGTTAAGATACGAGGGGGAAGAAAAAGTAATATTTGCTGTTTCATGTATCTTGGTTTCGTGGAGTTGGTTTTTAGGACTTGCACTAATTGGCAGAATGAGTGGAAAACTCGATAAATCCGGAAGCTTCATGTTGGTATTGAATAAAATATCAGCCTTAGTAATGTGGGGGGCAGCAGTTTACCTTGGATTATCTTTATTTAATAATTAAGCTAAGTTAATCAAAGAAGGACTAAAATCGGCTTCAACAGTCTTTGCCTTGATCTTCCACAATCGGGCCAGATTGTTGAGGAAATAGGAAGAGTAAGGGAACCTCTGGATTCTTCTTTTTATATCGATTTTTTTTGATATTTCAGTTGCGAAATCAACGAGCGTAGTATATATTATAAATAAATCAAATATTTTTGATGTATAGAGGAATGAGATAAAAATGGAACAGAACCAAATTATACCTACCCCTGCAAATGAAGAAACATTTGAACATTATGCAAAAGCGTTTAAAGCGTTGGCTGATCCAAAGCGTTTAAAGTTAATGAATGAATTATGCACTCGAGGTCAAGTATGTGTATGCGACCTTTGTGAGATTATGGAGATGCCCCAATCGAAACTTTCTTATCACCTGAAAATCTTAATGGATTCCGATCTGATTAAGAAGGAAAAGAAAGGAACATGGAACTACTATGAACTGAATCAAAGCCAGGTTAATCACTTATTGTCTCCTGAATTATGTTGCCTGTTTCGCCCTACGTGTTGTTAACAAATTTTTTTGATCAATGCATCAAAAAAAATTGATATAAATAATCCATTAGGAGGAATAACAAGTATGAATATCCATGTTGGTTTAAATGTAACAAACTTAGATGCGTCTATTTCCTTTTATTCGAAGTTATTTGGGACCGAACCTGTAAAGGTGAAACCGAATTATGCGAAGTTTTTGTTGGAAGACCCTGGGTTAAATTTCACGCTGCGCCCCGTTCAACGTGTGGAAGGGAACCATATCAATCATTTCGGTTTCCAAGTCGCCAGTATAGAAGAATTAATAAAGAACAAGGATAGATTAGATAAGGAAGGATTCTTCTCACGTGATGAGAACGATACAACATGTTGCTATGCAAGACAAGACAAATTTTGGATTACTGACCCAGATGGTCACGAATGGGAATTCTTTTTTACCAAAGAAGACACGGAAGTAGACACCATCAACACTTGTTGCGGTTAATACGAAAGGGAGAGTTCACTTATGAATGATTACCAATTTATCATCGAAGAACATAAACGCAAACAAAACATGATCAATCGTGAAGCATGGAAATACGAGTCTTTATATCGATATCAAGTACCTTTTTCAATTAAATCACTAAAGTCATTATTTACAAGAAAGTGGTTTCGAAAGCAACAATGTGTACCTTGTTGCAATAGTTAACCTAAAAAAAGCCGAAAACCTATAAAAATAGCTTAGTGTACAAAATTCGCATTTTTAGCTCTAGGCTCCTTATATAACAATCTTCAACAATCGGGCGCTTTTCTGAAATAAGGAAAGCGTTTTTCTTCATGAATCCCCAAAGGGCCAGATAATGGAATAACACTTGGTAGTTAAATTGGATATTTATGTTAAAATAATTAGAGGTTGTGAAAGATCGTACTTAAAGTAATTGGCAGGATTGTTTAATAAGAATAGGTATTGTTAGGTATTTTGTCGAATTAGTTCGCTAATCGAATACATAGGTTTCTATTAAAAGGAAGTAATATATTTATTGAGGTGATGTTGTTGGTTAATAATGTGAAAATTGAACAAGTGAAAATTATTGAAGAACACGTTGATGAACTTTCCGAACTTCTGATACAGGTAGTAGAAGATGACGCATCGATTGGCTTTTTACCACCACTGCAATTTTCGGATGCTAATAAATATTGGATGAATGTCTTAAATCCAGAAGTGCTTCTATTTGTCGCTAAAATAAACAATCAGATAGTTGGAACCGTACAATTACAGCTATGTACTAAGCAGAATGGTGGTCATAGAGCTGAAATTGAAAAACTAATGACACATCCTAATTATCGACGTAATGGTATTGGTAGTTCACTTATGAAGAAAGCTGAAGAACGAGCCAAACAGGAGGGCAGGTCATTATTAGTTCTTGATACAAGAGAAGGAGACCCTTCAAATCTTCTTTATTCTTCAATTGGTTATATTCATGCTGGTAAAATCCCTTATTATGCTAAATCGGCAAATGGAGAATTACATTCTACCGTTCTTTATTATAAATCTTTTTAATTTAAGCATAGGTTATTTCTGATATAAAGAAGAGCATATCAAATTAGCAATCACTTATTATCATCATCTTACAGCTTGAACGGGTTCCATTTTCAATTAAGTAGGTACCCTTTTTCTTATTCGAGTAAAGGGTGCATTTAGTTAAAACGGAAAAGTCTTATTAAGCTAAAGGGTGCATTACTTCAATAACGATCGGGCGCGATTCTTCAATAAGAGGATCGCTTTTTCTTATTCAAGTAAAGGGACAAATAGATAAGAAGGAATAATAGGTTAAAGGGTGAATTTAATATTATAAATGCTATGTTTAATATAAAAAAGGAGTGTGTTTTGTAATGTTGTGTGGGATTTGTAACTAGACACAAAGAAAGAGATGGGAAATTGCAAGAGGAAAGGCTAAAATTAAGAACTGCTATTAAAAATGATTTATCAAAAGATGAAGAAGTTTTAGCTATTTTCTATGGTGGATCTATTGCAAGAGGAAATGATGATTTGTATTCTGATTTAGACCTCCGTGTAGTTGTAACGGAAGATTCTCATAGCAAACACATTACTAGAAAGAAAGAACGTGCTAAAAATTGGGGAGATGTTCTTTTCTTTGAAGATAGAGGTCCTTTTGTTCCTTATTCTATTGCACATTTTAAGAATTTTGTTAAAGTGGACACTTTTTATTATAAACCTCAAGATTTACAAGCTTCAATTTATTTAAAGGAAGAAGCTGATATTGATTATGACCCGTATGGATTAGTAAAAGAAGCGAAAGAAAAATCACAAGAAAAAATATACGAATTAACCTTTGATGAATTTGATACTTGGAGAGGAAAATTTTTCGGTTATTTACATGAAGCATATAGAAGAGTCATGCGTAATGAGACCTATTATGCTCTTCAAAGTGTCGATTGGATGCGTTGGTCAATTGTTACAGGTTGGTACCTTGAAAAAGGTTACCTTCCAAATGAACCTGGTAGTTGGTCTAAATATGAAGGAGAGCGTTCTAAATTAGAAGAATGGCAATTAAGTCTTCTTGAAAGCTGGGATTGTAATCGAAACCAGCAAAGTATTGTAAATGCTTATAAATTAATGATTCCAGAATTTAAAAGGGTGCATAAAGCCTTGTCTAAAAAACTCAATATTGAAGAGATGCCCGAGTGGGTTGATGAAATTTTTAACGAGGTATTATGATAACTTATAGTATCTTCAACAATCGGGCGCATTTCTAGAGGAAAAAATGCGCTTTTCTTAATGAATTGGGCCATTTAATGAAATAAAGCTTATTAAGCTCTAGTAATTGAAAACAGGAGTTGTCACTACGACAGCTCCTGTTATATTTTTTACTAAAGACTTAGTTAAACAAGGAATTTCGATTATAGGTTAAGAAATAGTAACAGTGTACTTAAAACAGTTTATATAAAAATTTGTACTTGGTTGTTGTGTAATTACACATCACGACAAATATGGTTATTAAATGGAGGTTGTATATGTTTTTAATTACTAACCCTAAAATTGCTGGATTTATACCTCAATGGTCTCAATTTAAAGGTTTTTCTATTCTGTTTGATAATCCGGGAGACCGCTTGTTACCTTTGGACGAAAATAGAGATTTAAAATTGTTAAGCTGTGATATAACGTCTGAGGAATTAGAATTGTATAAAAGGTTGTATCAAACGCTTACACTATTCCCAGAAATGCCAAGTACATATTTGTTTTGTCCTCTACCCTTTCATTCTTATCATGTGACACTTTGGGACGGGATTAATGATGCCAATGTTCAGAATGTATCACGTAAGTATAGATTTGATGCTGAGGACTTACTTGAGGATTTACCTAATTCTTTTCTTAAAGAAAAGAAATTTTTCTCTATCGATGAACAACCATTAGCTATCAGCATGGAAGAACCTATTGAATTTCAGTTTGATAAACTAATTAAGTGGGGAAATGCTGGTCTTGCAGCAAATCTAAAACCGGCAAACTCGCAATCTCAGGACATCCTACATATGATTGAAAAAGAGAGAAAAAGTCTCACTGAAAAATACAAGGAATATTTTGGGTTACAAACATGCCGACCTTCCTATGGACCTCATGTCTCTTTAGGGTATTTTGCAAATAAAGAATTAGCTGAATTGTCCACTTCTATGATTGATTATTGGAATGAAAGTTTTTTATCAAACACTAATGGACAAACAATTACCTTTGCTAGTAACAGTCTCTATGGCTTTAATAACATGGAAACCTTTTTTAAGAAATAAAACTGAGGAGTCATTTTTGCAGCACTTTCACATTTTTCAATCTTCAACAAACGGGCGCATTTCTATAATAAGAATTGCGCTCATTCTTTTTGTATAAGGTCATATTCTGTATGAATAAGAGGCCGTATATTAAAATATAGGATTTTCTTAACAGATTAAATAATATGATTGTCACATATTTTTCATTGGGGGATTTTTTAATGAAACTTTTCCATTTTAGTGAAGATCCTAATATTACTTACTTCGAAACACATGTTCCCAAAACCAATTCTAAGGAACAGCCATTTGTATGGGCAATTGATGAAGGACACGCACCACATTATTATTTTCCTCGTGAATGCCCGCGTGTGGCTTTCTGGTCATCTTCAGAAACTACAGATGACGACTTAAATCGTTTCTTTGGCCATACTTCTGTTAATCGAATTATCGCAATAGAAACATCTTGGCTTAAAAGAATTCGGGAAACACAACTATATGCTTACAAGTTACCATCTGAAACTTTTGAGTGCCATGATGCAAATGCTGGTTACTATGCTTCTCGAACAGCTGTTACCCCCCTTTCTGTTGAACCTGTTGGAGATTTATTAGAAAGACTTGTGCAAACAAACATAGAATTACGAATTACACCATCCCTCTGGAAGCTTCGTGATGAGATCATAAATTCATCAGTAAGCTTTTCTATCATTCGAATGAGGAATGCATCAATCTAATATTAATTGTTATTAAGTAATCGGGAAAGTAACGGGGGCTTTTCAGTGCTGCTTGCATATAATTATACGATCTTCAGCAAACGGGTGCTTTTCTGAAATAAGGAAACCGTCTTTCTTCATGAAAAGGGCCATTTAATTGAATAAGAGTTTACTTAAAGCCTTGCTTTTTAGGAATATGTTAAAATTTTCTTGTGCCATTTATTAATAATAGTGTAAAGGGAGAGTGGAAATGAACATGAAGAATAAAGCTTTTATTGATTTAAGTCATACTATTGAAGATGGTCTTATAACTTACAAAGGACTTCCTGCTCCAATAATCTGTGATTATCTAAGTCGCGAAGAATCTCGAAAACATTATGAAAAAGGCACAGAATTTCAAATTGGAAAAATAGAAATGGTCTCTAATACGGGAACTTATGTTGATGTTCCATTCCATAGATATCCTGATGGGAAAGACCTTTCAGAAACGACCATTGATAAAATGGCTGGCTTAGAAGGAATTATTGTTCATGTTGATGAAAACAACAAAGAAATTGATGAAGAATTATTTTATGACTTTGATATTGAAGGAAAAGCTGTTTTAATTCATACAGGTTGGGATAAACATTGGAATACAGATCAGTATTTTGAAAACCATCCCTATTTAACCGAGAGAGCAGCAAAATATTTAGTAAATAAGCAAGCTGCATTAGTCGGGATTGATTCTGTAAATATAGACGACACGTCAGGAAGAGCTCGCCCCATACATACCATTTTACTGGGACAAGAAATACTAATTGTTGAACACATGTGTAATTTAAAGGGACTCTCAAATAAGGACTTCTTGTTTTATGCCGTATCTCCCAAAATTAAAGGATTTGGAACTTTTCCGGTTCGGGCTTTTGCAGAAATATTAACTAAATAATGTTAGGTATGTAATAGTGTTGTAGAAAATAAATTTAAACATAAAATATTTTCTTATTTCTACAATCGGGCGCAAGAGTTGAAGATCAATGGTGCTGATTCCAGCTCTTTTTTTGTTCAACTAAAGGTACATTTAGTGAAAGAAGAAATAGTATGGGAGGGATTCAATGGAAACCAATATTATAAATCGCATTACCGATGTTATGGGTAAAAATACCTTTTCAGGAACAGTTCTTGTCAAAAATGACATTAAAATTTTGGCAGAGAAAAGTTATGGTTACGCTAATCGTTCTGAGCAAATTAAGAATAGCTTCGATACACGATTTGGAATAGCATCGGGTTGTAAACTATTTACATCAATAGCAATTTGCCAGCTTGTGGAGGATGGAATACTTTCTTTTGAAACAAAGTTAGAAGATTGTCTTAATGTTTCTTTTCCTAATTTTGATAATGATATAACCATTCATCATCTTTTAACACATACGGCTGGCATACCTGATTACTTTGATGAGGAAGTTATGGATGACTTTGAAGAGTTGTGGGTTAAGAAACCGATGTATCTTATAAGAACTTTGGAAGATTTCTTACCATTATTTCAGAATCAACCAATGAAATTAAAAGTAGGTGAAAGATTTCATTATAATAATGCGGGATACATTTTACTTGGTCTAATTATAGAGCAAGCCAGTCAGTTTAAATTCGCTGATTACATTGAGGAAAATATTTTTAAAAAAGCTGGTATGGCTGACTCGGGTTATTTTGAATTTGATTCTATACCCCAAAGAACGGCACTTGGTTATATTGACTTCCCTAATGGTACTTGGAAGACGAACATTTACTCATTGCCCGTAAAAGGTGGTTCAGATGGTGGGGCATTCGTTACCGTGAATGAGGTGGCAAATTTATGGGATACACTTATAAATAATCAATTATTAAGTGAAGAATACACTTGCAAGTTACTTACTCCATATATTAAAACTAATGATAAAAATAGCTTTTATGGTTATGGAGTATGGATTGAGAAAAATGATAATGAGATTTTGAAATATCACATAATGGGGTATGACCCCGGAGTTAGTTTCCATTCTGCTTTTTATCCTGAGACCTCAATAAAAACTGTTATATGTTCGAATAAGACGGAAGGAGCATATGACATTATGAAAGAAATTGAGGAAGAAATATTAAAACAAAAACAATAATCATCTGATGTGAAATAATGTACTTAAACTGGTGCTTTTGTTCAATAAGGCTTTCAACGATCTTCCACAATCGGGCGCATTTCTGGAATAAGAAATGTGCTCTTCTTCATGAATTGGGCCATATAAAGGAACAACACTTGGTAGTTAAATTGGATATTTATGTTAAAATGATTAGGTGTTGTGAAGGATTGTACTAAGTAACGACGTAGTGTTGGAAACTAGTTCTTACATATTTTAAGAGGTAATATAGTCAAGAAGTGAAACGTATGTATTTGATAATCTAAAATTGAGCCACTTTTAAGGAATTTGATCACATAAAAAATGAGCCACATGATTTCCAATTATACTAACCTCTCTTTATGATAGAAAGTGACCAAACAATCTACATAAAGAGAGGATTAAAAGGATGATCGATATAGCTCAATTCCATGATCAAATTCTTAAAAGAGGTTGAAGGTCTGTCTCAGAGACAGTTTCAAAAAGACTAGGAATTTCTCGAAATACAGTAGTCAGTTGCTGGTTTTAGGCCTAATAATTTAACCTATAAGTTTACTCTAATTTCAGTAAAAAGCATTTTTTTAGAGTCAAAAAATACATTCTGGGTTGTTTTTCATGTCCGCTAATGCTTAGCTTATTGCGTAATATTTCTCCATTGCTACACAGACCCCAACTAAGTAAAACGATAATAAAGAAGTAGAAGGGCTAAATTTATGAATAAAAAGTTAGATACAATAAAAACCGTTTGATGACGTAAACATCGGTGAATTTCAATTGGAGTGGGATAAAACCCTTTTCCTTCAATGATAAAAATGATTAAGATAATGTGTAAGATAAAATGACCAATCATTTCGGTACTGCCAAAAGCTGTTGTTGTCATGAAAAAAAGAACAGTGATGAACAATGCTAACAGGCGGTTAAAGATTCCAATTAATAATAAATAACCTAATACAAACTCAATAAAAGCACTTAAAACAATGAAGATGAATGCTTCTATACCGAATGTTGGGATATTAAATTGTTCAATGATGTTTATACCAAGCTCCGGAAACACCCATTTTTCCATAGCAGCCCAACAAAGGGACAATCCTGTTCCGAAATAAAGAATAGGTGTTCCAACATGGTGGTATCTAGTTTCCTGAATAAGCAAAGCAAAAACAATAGCTGGATAAAAGCTATAATCCATCATATGGAAAATACCAACAGTTTGAGTCTCGAAAACAAATAAAATAAATAATCCAATGGCTCCCAAGTTTGTTGTCATTTTATTCGGTATGAGAAGCAAGCTGATTGTTAAAATGGCAATCCACAGGGTCATTTGTGTTAAAGGGATCTCTGGCGCTAAAATACTTCCAGAAAGTAGTTGAAGCATTAAAGAAAAAGCAACTCCCAGTCTTAACAATATAGATGTGAACGGTCTTAAAGATGCTAATCGTTGATCGGTAATTTTTACTAAACTGAAACTCATTAATTTTGCTGAAAGTTGTGGAAGTGTCCCTAAAAAAACTGCTATGATTAAACTAAGTGCGATAAACAATGGCGAAAGGATTTCCTCAAGAGGAGCTTTAATAGGCCCTTCTGATGTGAACCATTTCACATGCGCAGTTGCTGGAAATGGTATAACAATATAAACGATTAATAAAGATATAATAATATGTCTCATTTTACCTCCTGCCAGTTGATAGTTATAATTCCTTGTCTTAAATCGTAATGATAACGATTGTCGCAATAATTATTTGTATTTGTCAATTACATTTAAATGGTATCTGGACAAATGACCATCAGTTCGCTGTGGTCCTTCCCAATTACATCAAAGCTTATTAATTTACTAATGATTATTTATTCAAGTTAGACTTTTTGTTTATATTTGCCTTCATAAATCATATACCTTATAGGTTTAAATGTTTCCTTCATTTAAAAAAGTTTGCCAAATGCAAAAAGTGTTGTAAATAAATAATTAGATTTATATTAGAAATTATTACGGGGAACAGTATTAAAAATAGTCGTAATCTAAATTTATAGATTTATTGACTACTAAGAAGGAGTTCAACAAGACATAATACTTAAGATCCTTCAACCGGGTGCATTTGTGGAAGATTACTTAGGTTTTTAACGACTTTATTGTTATTTGATTTGGGAAAAACGATCATAGGATTATGTAAACAAAAATGAAATTTATCTTGACAAAGTTAAAACAGATAAATACAATGTAATCAGATGACAGTGAGTACTGACAGTCAATTAGGAAGGATGAAAGTATGAGCAGCGGTAATAATTTAAGCAACGATGATAAGCTACTGTTGGCAGCGATTGATCTAATAGCGGAGAAAGGCTACAATGGTGTATCTACCCAAGAAATTGCTACTGTGGCAGGTTTGAGTGAAAAAACGCTGTTTCGCCGATTTGGAAGCAAACAAAATCTTCTCGAAAAGGCATTTGACCGTTTTCATTATGCCGAAGAAATGACAAAACTTTTTAACGAGAAACTCGTATGGGAACTGCAAATAGATTTGCTCCTAATCAGTCGGACATATCATAAAATCATGAATCGTAACCGGAAAATGATTATGATTAGCATCAAGGAGGAAGGTAATTTACCCGGGTTTAGAGAAAGAACACAAATACACCCTCGGCAGTTACTGGATATTTTGACCAATTATTTTATGGCTATGTACGAAAAAGGAAAGCTGATTCGAACAGACCCAGAGCTACAGGCGTTGTCGTTCATGATGTTGAATTTCGGCGCTTTTATGAACAACCTGGATTCCAATGATAACTTTCCATCTGTGTCTCTAGAAACATTTATTATGGAGAGTGTGCAAACATTCACTAGGGCTTTAACTCCCTAGTTTTTTCACCAACAATATGACAGTCAGTACAGACAGACATTTATCTTTGTTAAACAAGATTTAATTGAAGGGTGGCTATGGAAAATGGAAAAGGAGGTATCTCAACAAACAGGAAAGAAATTAATGCGTATTGTGATGTTCACACTTGTCCTTTCAGCAATGAGCGTATTGATGTTCAACTTCGTACTTCCCGAAATTAGTAAATCTTTTGATCTTACTACTGCTCAAGTAAGCTGGGTCACTTCATCGTATGCTTTGATTTACGGGATAGGAACAGTCATTTACGGGAAGCTGGCAGACCGATATAAACTCAAAAATTTGCTAACGTTTGGATTGTTATTTTTTGCTTTCGGTTCACTGATTGG
Source organism: Halalkalibacter flavus (assembly GCF_036663575.1). NCBI lineage: Bacteria > Bacillati > Bacillota > Bacilli > Caryophanales > Bacillaceae > Halalkalibacter > Halalkalibacter flavus. The sequence goes on along the minus strand of NZ_JAWRVK010000037.1, from coordinate 19,572 downwards.
CCTTGTATCCCAAACTTACTGGATGTTACTTGTCGGAAGGTGCTTACAGGCAGTAGGAGCTGCTGCTATCCCAGCAACAGCTATGATTATTCCATTACGCTACTTTCCTCCTGAGAAGAGAGGTTCAGCTATGGGTACAGCGTTCATAGGCTTGGCTCTTGGTAGCGCTCTTGGTCCGGTTATTTCTGCATTAATTGTAAGTGTTGCGCATTGGCGCTGGTTATTCTGTATCCCTCCCTTCATTTTAATTACATTGCCCTTTTACCGGAAAAATTTAGGGGATGAGCAAGGGGATCCCGGAAAACTTGATTGGGTTGGTGGTAGTTTTCTGGCTACTGCTTTAACCTTGCTGCTTTTAGGTGTTACGAGTGGAACATGGTGGTTTACTATTGGCGGTTTACTCGCTTTAGCGCTGTTCATAGTGCGAATTCGTTCCGTTTCCGATCCGTTTATTCAACCCAAGCTTTTTACAAATAAGAACTATACTCTCAGACTTACAATAACTTTTCTAATTAGCGGAATTGGTTTTTCTCTTTATTTTCTAAGCCCATTGCTTTTGGCCCATGTACATCATCTATCACCTAGCTGGATCGGTTTTGCGATGGTTCCTGCTGCACTAGCCTCAGCAATACTTGGGAGAAAGGGTGGTAAACTAGCAGACTTGAAAGGGAATTCGTATCTCTACTTTGTTGCATCTGGATTGTTATTGACCTGTTTTATTTTGCTTTCAACCTTCACTGGAATATCTCCCGTATTCATTTCTATCTTTTTGATTTTCGGTAATGTGGGGCAAACCTTTATGATGATTGCGATGTCCAATTCAGTCTCAATGACGTTGCCAAAGGAACAGGCTGGAGTGGGAATGGGACTTTTATCAATGCTAAATTTCATTGCTGGGGGAATGGCTTCAGGGGTTTACGGTAAGGTGGTGGACCTTGGCTCCAATGACCATTGGAACCCGGCAAATATCTATCCAACAGGTATTATTTACAGCAATATATTTCTCGTTCTTGCTGCTTTGCATGTAGGCATTCTGATGTTTTACTATTTTCAGTTTGGCAGAGCAAAGAGAAAAAGCATCCAGTTAGAAGGCTGAAGTTAGTTTAGATTAAGTTTCACTATTACTCATATTTGGAGGAGATTAAAATGACAACAACTTTATTTGTTAAAGCGAACAATCGTCAAGGATCTGTTACGGGGAAATTATATGATGCATTTTTGGAAAGCTATAGAGCATCCCATCTAAATGATTCGGTGATTGAACTCGATTTATATAAAGAAACATTGCCTTATTTAGGTGATGTTATGATTAGTGGAAATTTTAAAGCATCTCAGGGAATGGAACTTACACCACAAGAAAAGGAGGTACATGATATTGTTATTAAGCATCTAGAACAGTTTATCGCAGCTGATAAATTGGTCATTGCTTTTCCACTTTGGAACTTAACTGTTCCAGCCGCTCTACACTCCTATCTGGATTACATGCATTACCCGCGTAAAACATTTAAGTATACAGCTGAAGGCTTAGTAGGTCTATTACCTAATAAGAAAGTGGCTTTATTGAACGCAAGAGGAGGGGTATACGAAGAAGGGGATTCTTCTGAAATGGCTGTAAGTTTTGTTAAGAATCATTTGAACGTTTTTGGTATTACAAACATTACAACGGTTGTCATTGAAGGGCATAATCAATTTCCTGACCAAAGTAAAGCTATTATTGAGGAAGGTCTTCAGGAAGCTACTCAAGCTGCGAAAACATTTTGACATTTGTTTTATTTCAGTACGCATATCAATACAAAACTAATTGTTTATAAACATATTTAAGAAAGGGTGAGGCGAATGATACTTGAATCATTAAGACAGGAGCTTCTTAGCTGGGATGGTGTTAGCGAGCATCCACATCGGTTTGGAGGAGTGGAATTTCGCTATAAAAATAAAGAATTAGGTCATTTGCATGGCGAAAACCTTGCTGACTTTCCTTTTCCTAAATTGGTTAGAGATGAACTCATTCAAGCAAGACTAGCGGACCCACATCATATTCTTCCCAATTCAGGCTGGGTAAGTTTTCAAAGGATGGATCGTATGTAGTCTGGCTTAAAGAAGGTGCTACTCCAGAAAAGGAATTAGAAAATGTTGATGACTAGGTTATGCTCGATATGAATATATAGGTTGTGATTGAACAGAAAAACAACCAAGATTAAAAAAGAATGGAATTTAAGAAGGAGTGAAAAGCTTGAACAAAACATTTAACAAGTCACAAGAATTAGCAATTGAAGTAAAGAGTCTTGTCAAAGAATTTGGCAAAAATCGTGCCGTAGATGGTGTAAACTTAACGATACCTAAAGGGACTGTATATGGTTTCTTAGGGCCGAACGGTGCTGGTAAAACAACTACAGTCAGAATGCTTGCTACACTACTTCCGCCAGATGGCGGCAGTGCAAGTATACTTGGTTATGATCTTGTAAAAGAAGCAGATGAAATTCGCAGTCGGGTAAGCTTGACGGGACAATATGCTTCAGTAGATGAGGTTTTAACTGGGTTAGAAAACCTTATCTTAATTGGTCGGCTCTTAGGTTTTTCAAGAAGGCAAGCGAAGGAGAGAGCGATGGAATTGTTGAATGCCTTCGGGTTGGAGGAGGCTGCAAATCGCCAAGTGAAGAAATATTCTGGTGGTATGCGGCGCAGATTAGATATCGCGGCAAGTATTGTCGTTACACCGGAATTGTTATTCCTTGATGAGCCAACGACAGGGCTGGATCCACGCAGCCGAAATCAAGTGTGGGATATCGTTCGAGCATTAGTTAACTCAGGAACTACTGTATTATTGACTACGCAATATTTAGAAGAAGCAGATCAACTTGCTGACAGGATTGCTGTCATTGATCAAGGTAAAATTATTGCGGAAGGAACGAGTGGGGAGCTTAAATCATCTGTCGGTTCAAGTACGCTACATGTTCGTTTACTAGACCCAAAAGAAAGACAAAAGGCAGAAAAAATACTTGCTCAAAAGCTAAATGTGCCTATTCTTTTTGCCTCTGATCCGACTGCACTTTCAGCACAAGTTTCGGACACGGAGCAGGCAACAGACGCATTAGGAGAATTGATTCGTTCTAATATTACGGTTACTGATTTTTCACTTGGTCAACCTAGCCTTGATGAAGTATTTCTTACATTGACAGGACGACCTCCTTTAGAAGAAGAAGCTGATAAGGAGAGTAAAACGGATAAAAATAAAAAAGTCAAGGAGGCAGTACAGTGAAAACATCCAATCAAACGACAGTAGACCAATCGATGACGGATAAAATCCAAAAAGTATTATCAGTACGTACACGTCCGCAAAGACCTAATGGTTTAAGCTCTTCTATGACAATAGGCTGGCGTGCTCTTCTTAAAATAAAATACGTCCCTGAACAGCTTTTAGATGTTACCGCGTTTCCAATCATGTTCCTGTTAATGTTCACCTACTTATTCGGCGGTGCTATAGCTGGCTCGACAAGTGAATATTTGCAGTTTCTTCTTCCGGGTATTCTAGTAATGACCGTTGTACAGATTACGATGTACACGGGGGTGGAATTAAACAATGATATTTCAAAAGGGATTTTCGATCGTTTCCGTTCCTTGCCTATTTGGCGTCCTTCTATTTTAGTCGGGATGCTCCTTGTGGATTCTGTCCGCTATACGTTAGCATCTGCGGTTATGATTTCCCTCGGTCTTATCATGGGCTTTCGGCCAGAAGGAGGAGCACTTGGTGTAGTTGCTACAGTGGCGCTTCTCATCTTATTTTCATTTAGCTTGTCTTGGATTTGGACGACACTTGGGTTAATTTTACGCTCAGAGAAATCCCTCATGGGTGTAAGTATGTTAGTCATGTTCCCATTAACTTTCATTAGCAACGTTTTTGTCGATCCACGGACACTACCTTCCTGGTTACAGGCTTTCGTTGATGTAAACCCAATCTCACTGCTTGTAACAGCATCACGAGGTTTGATGCACGGTACGGCCACATTTGAACAAATTGGATGGGTAATTATAGCATCCGTAATCATTATGGCGATATTTGCACCTATTACGATGTATTTATATAAAAATAAAAAATAAAGTGTTCGAGTAATTGGTAAATATGACTGGTATTACCGAAAAAACCTAGCGAGGTTCGCTAGGTTTTTTCGATTTAGTATTAAAAGTAATTCGTTCGCGTCTTCCTCATTTAGCTGGAAAGCATGCTCGATATATCCTGGTTCATCTAAATCATCATGGCCAATAATAGCAAAGCGATTCCCTTGTATTGTTAAGTAACAATAAAGTTGTTTAAAAAACGCCAGTCATGCTATTCAACGATCGGGCGCTTTTCTGAAATAAGGAAAGCGTCTTTCTTCATGAAAAGGGCCAGATAATGGAATAAGACTTGGCAGTTAAATTGGATATTTATGTTAAGATAATTAGAGATTGTGAAGGATTGTACTTAAAGTAACGAGGCAGGAAAGCACAAGAAGAAAGATAAAATACAAGGGGGAGATTACTTTTATGTTATGGATTATAACTCAAGATACAAAGGTCTTGGTAAATGTTAAAGAAGTAACCGTAAAAGGCAATTTTATTGAAGGAGTTGTTAGCAGAAGCTTTTTCGTCTATTGGAGTAAAGTATTAGGGAAATATGACACAAATGACAGAGCGAAAGAAATAGTTAAAGAAATTTATTCGAAAATAGAACAAGGCAATAGTAGTATAATAACTTTTTCAATGCCTGCTAAATGATTTTGCTTCTTTAAGTAACGGATAGTTTTTGTTTAACAAAGGTTGCTACGGCAACTCTTTTTCTTGTTGCACTAACGAGCAGAAAAGTGGAAGAAGGTTTTAACCAAAAGGGGGAGATTTAGATATTTTTAAAAAATAAACAAGTCTTTATGTGGGTTATTATTGCTATTGTTCTTGTTTTAATCTGGCTTTTCGCAGGAGGAGATGATAAGAAACAAATAGCAAGTGAAATTAAAAACCATTGGAATGTTACAAACATACATCACATTGAAGTAATAAATGACAATAAATCAGTTGCCTTTTTTAAAACGGTTGATGGTACTGAGATGGAAATGTATCTCGAAAAATCATTGTTTTCTTGGAACAAAAAAAGAGATTATTTCTTTATTCCAGAAGGGATAAATGAACCTATCCATCTTTCATTTTTCGATTCCCCTTATAGTAATGAAGAAGAGTATAACGCTATTTTGCTTAGGGTATTTGATAAAGAAATAGATAGCGTGCAAATTGTCAAAGGTGAGGATATTATTCATAATTTCAAACTTCTTACTAAGGGTTCAGGTGAGAGATTTGGATTGTTTAGAACAGAAAATGATGGAATATATGATGCTGAATATATTGCTTACAATAGTGAAGGTGAAATAATTTAAGAAGGGCTAACAATGAGAATGATCTGGGATACTGGTAGAAGCTTTGATTTAGAACAATTTCTATCTAAAACCGCTAGTAGCTCTTTTATCAACACTGGTAGAGGATTACAATGATCTGCCACAATCGGGCTCTTTAGAGGAATAAAAAGAGCAACCCCTTTACTGGATTTGCTCTTCTTTTAGTGATCGAAATAAGGTTGCTGCCGAACCCCTTGTAGCCTTCTAAATTTCCTACACTGTCATCCGTTTAGAATGATACATCGCAATTGCTTAGTAAACCATTGCAGCGTAATTGAGCTGAACAGGCACACCGTAAAGGGCTTTTTATACGACCGCAAAAACATTATAAAGTTATTCGTCTATCATTCGTAGAAATTGTTTTGTTCGATCTTCTTGGGGATTTTCAAGTACTTGAGCAGGAGGGCCTTCTTCAATAATATAACCGCCGTCCATGAATAGTACTTTGTCTGCCACTCGGCGAGCAAAATTCATTTCATGTGTAACAATGACCATCGTTTGACCTTCCTTCGCAAGATCTTCAATGACTCGAAGCACTTCGCCAACAAGCTGGGGATCGAGTGCAGACGTCGGCTCATCAAACAGCATCACTTCTGGTTTCATCATAAGAGCACGAGCAATAGCTGCTCGTTGTTGTTGTCCACCTGAAAGTGAGTCTGGGTACTTATTACGATGTTCAAACATCCCCACTTTTTGTAGTAATACCTCTCCTTCTTTAATGACCTCCGTTTTATTTCTTTTTTTAACCATTAATGGCGCCTCAATAATGTTTTCCATAACTGTCTTGTGTGGAAAAAGGTGAAACCCTTGAAATACCATCCCAGAATAGCTTCGCAGTTTAATCGTATCTTTTTTACTTGGCGGCTTTCCAACAAACTGTAACTTTTTATTGCCGATCATAATAGATCCACCATTAGGGGTTTCGAGTAAATTTAAACAACGAAGCAATGTTGTCTTTCCTGATCCTGATGGTCCAATCAAACACACTACTTCCCCTTTTTTTACTGAAAAATCAATCGACTCTAGTACCGTAACATTGTCAAATTTCTTCATAAGGTTTTTAACATTAATCATTGATTCACCTCATTTATCGTCGGCTCAAATATCGATTATACCGTTTTTCTAATCTCTCTTGGAAATGACCAATAACGATACAAACAACCCAATAGATAAGGGCTGCTGTTATATACATTGTCATACTATCAAATGTTCGACCAGCAACGAGTCGCGAACTATATAATAATTCCTGTACTGTAATGATTGATGCAAGCGACGTCCCTTTAACAACATCCATGAAAATATTAAATGTTGGTGGGAGCGCAATACGTGTGGCTTGTGGGATTATGATGCGGCGAAGCGTTTGTACATAACCCATTTGTAACGAAGCTGCCGCTTCCCATTGTCCGCGAGGTACTGACATAATTGCTGAACGGACGACTTCAGCAATATAAGCTGCAAAATTCAAGCTAATCCCAACAATACCAGCAACAATTGCACTACTAAATTGAACACCTAATACCGGGACACCATAATAAAGAATAAAAATAAAAACGAGTAAAGGTGTTCCTCGCATAAATGAAATATAGAGCCGAGCTGGCCAGCGTAAAAACCAGAATTTTGACATCCTTGTAATTCCTAGTAATGTACCAAGAACCAAGGCAAAAAACATACTAAATAGGGCAATAATCATTGTGATTTTTAAGCCCTCAAGTAAAAAAGGTAATGAATCGATTGCAAGTTGTGGATTATATAAATGTTCCCACTTAATTTCAGTAAACCATTCAAACATGCTGACACCTTCTTTAAAAAGAAATTGAAAAAGAAAGAGGCTGACTCAACAGACTTAAGCCACCCTCAAATGGAAAGGTGCCTGGCACCTCAGCTTATTTCCCGTCTAACCCAACGACTTCTGAACTGTTCACTGGCTGGGAAACGTCTTCACCTAGAAATTGTTCAGAAAGGCGAGCGACTGTTCCGTCTTCTAACAATTCTTGCATCACTTCATCTAACCGCTCTTTTAATGAAGTGTTTCCTTTTAACATAATGATTGCACTTTCGGTTGTATGATATTTTACCTGTTCTGCAACCGCTAAACGATCATCAGCAAATCCTTCTAATGTACGGTGAAGAACGAGACGATCATTTAAATACCCATCACTATTTCCGTTAATGATGTCACGCAGGATCGCTTCCACTCCTCCGTCATAAGCTACTCCGTCAGCTCCAATATTATCTGCAAAAATTGCATAGTTACTGGTTAATGAGCCTAGTGCTACTTTTACGCCTTCTAAATCATAAGCAGATTCAAATTTATCAACGTCTTCTGCACGTATAATGATAGATCCATATGAATACTTATGTGGAATAACAAAGTCAAATGTTTCTTTGCGTTCTTCTGTAATAGCAAAATCGTTTGCTGCAATGTCAATTTGACCATTGCGTAAAGCAGGTAAAATTCCATCAAAGTCCATCGTACTAAATTCTACTTCAAGTCCTAAACGTTCTCCGATTTCACGAATGAGTTCTACATCAAAGCCTGTTAACTCATTATTCTCATCGTAATATGTAATAGGTGAATAAGTTCCTGATGTACCAACAACCAGTTTCCCTGCTGCTTCAACATCAGCCCAAGCTGTATCTGCTGTTTCTCCTTCTTCTTTAGCAGTTTCTCCAGTTTCAGCTTCTGTATCTGTATTTTCAGCTGGTGCATCTTCAGCTGATCCACATGCTGCTAGTATAAACATTAACACTAAAGCAACAAGAATTGACCCGATATTTTTCATTTACTTCATCTCCCTCTTTTAATTCCCGAGTTGTACAATCGGAATTATATAATGAATTATATAATTGATTAGAAATATGTCAATCTTATTTGTTATTTTCTTTTTTTTCTGATATTTCGATTAATAAAAGTGTAAACCAATAAAAATAGTCGCAACATCTCATTTAAAGAAATATAAATGCAAAAAGCATACTAGAAATGAACGCTCGCTAGCAAAATATCAATACAACTCTGAAGGATTAAGGGTCAGATATCTATCTAAATATTAGAGACCGGTTAAATGGAGAAATATTAAAAAGTAAAAAAATTGCTAGAGAACTACCACTTGAACATATGTATAACCAATATTTAGGGAAATTAAAGTGGGTTGATAAAAATGAACTTCATTTTTACCATTATTACAAAACAACTCCCCAGTATATACTTAATGTGGAGGAAAGCTCGTTATAAAAAATAATTTTTAAAATGACATCTATATTCTTGCCTAGTATAACTACTACTGATGATATGGGAATATAGCAATCCATATTAAAGTCTTGTCTATCTAATTAAGAAACTGAGCTTTATAAAATAGGAGGCTGTTAAAAGGTCATAATGACGTTTTGACAGCCTTTTTATACAAATGCGGGAAAATTTTGGAGATGGGACTGGAAGAATTCATTGGACTCCAAGCAAAAAATAAAGAATCATTTAAACAAGAGCATGCACGTATCATGAAGGATAAAGGGGGAGTACGTAGTATTTTAATTCTTATTTTTTTATCATTTGTAATTCTAACAGGTACTTTCCTTTTATAACGATCTTCAGCAATCGGGCGCTTTTCTGAAATAAGGAAAGTGTCTTTTTTCATGAAAAGGGCCATATTGTTGAGGAGAGTAAACACATATTTATAAATAATGTAATCGAAATTGTGAAGGATTACACTTAAACTAACGAAGAATAGTGAAATAATATGACAATAGAAATTACCGATTCCGAATTAATCTATCAAAGGAAAAACTTAATTAAACTTTTACATAAAACCACTCAATTATTTAAATTTTAAAATTAATATAAAACTAGGAAATATTCTAATTTCAAAATCAAGGAGGAAGATCCTATGCGAGGACCAATACATATGCTACGAATGCGCCTTAGTGCATCATCTTTTGTGATCTCTGGAATCTTGTTTGTACTTTATCCAACGATACGACCCTTTTCAGATGAAACATCCTTGCAAGGTACCGCAGCTTTCGCCTCCATCGATTGGCTAGTGGCACATATACTAGCCATTGTTGCTTTTACACTACTACCACTAGGTTTACTTGGGCTTCACAACTCTTTACAAGAGAAAGCCGTAAACTCTCTTATGTATTGGGCGGTTGTGCTGTGTTTGATAGGAATAGGTCTAACCTTACCGTTTTACGGAGGGGAAACGTTCGGTCTACATGCTATAGGGCAAGAAGCTATAAGGCAGCAGACCGCCACCCTTGTTAGTTTATCAACTGTCGTCCGTTCTGGCGCAGGTCTCGTAATGTTCCTTGTAGGACTCCTACTACTTTCCATTGCAGCGATTATACTGGCTATCGCAATTTGGAGGTCTGGCAGGTATCCGAAATGGAGTGGTATTCCTTTCGCTATCGGAATGGGATTATATATTCCGCAATTTTTCGGTGGGCAGCCGCTACGAATAGCCCACGGAATTCTGATCGCCATAGGTTGTATATGGATAGCGGTAGGCTTGTGGAGGCAAAGTAACCATAATATTGAACAACAAATACAGTCTACTACTTTCGGCTCCGAAAGTTAGTCAACAGTTACAAATTTGGACTAGGAAATGGATAACTTACTTTATTACTAAAGATTGTGAATAAATATACTTAAGCTAAAGGGCGCTTTTCTGAAATAATGAAAGCGTCTTTCTTCATGAAAAGGGCTATTATATTGAATAAGGGGTTGGATAAAACTCAAATGTTTTATGTAGTTCCCCAGTTAAGTGACAATAAAGTTGTTTCAAAAAACAGGACTAACATTCAGTATTGTTTGTTCATAACGTTTAAAATGGAATAAAGGAATATTCGCCAATCGAATATTTAAGTAAAGGGCAGAATTAATTTGGAGGTTTTATATGCTAAAAGAGGCGACATTACCGGAAGCAAAAGAAGCTGCTCACCTAGCTTTACTACTTTGGCCAGGTCACACTTTAGAGGAAGTTAAACAAGAAATGACGTATTTTATTGCTCAGCCTGACGCAATAGTTATTTTAGCTTATCATGACAGCGAAACAATTGGTTTTGCACAATGCCAACTGCGATATGATTATGTTGAAGGGACAAGTTCAAGTCCGGTAGGATATTTAGAGGGACTTTACGTAAAAGAGGCTTTTCGTAAACAAGGCTTTGCTAAAAATTTAGTTAATGCTTGTGAGAATTGGGCTAAGAAAAAAGGTTGTCACGAGTTTGCTAGTGACTGTGAATTAGAAAATGAAGAAAGCTTAGCAATGCATCTTAAATTGGGATTTAGTGAAGCAAATCGTATTATTTGTTTTAAAAAGATGTTATAAGATCGGACGTAAATTGAGGATTCATCAATCAAATTAAACACTTTATTTTACTTATATCCAGAATAGTGTAACAATCTCGCTATTTATTGTTTATTCAAGAAAAGGGGGCAAGAGTTGAAGATCAATACCACCAACATAACATATATCGATCTTCCGCAATCGGGCGCTTTTTCGTAATAAGGAAAAGTGCGCATATTACATATAAGGGCCATTTAATGAAATTAACTTACGAATAAAAATTGGATATTTATATTAAATAGCTATTTTGTAGGTTAATTTACTAACACACTTTTAAAAAATATATAGTATATATAGTTATGAAACATATAGCATACTCACCTCCTTTCTTTTCATGCTGTACTTTGATAAAATGACTACCTTTCTTTCCCCTAGGTAGTCCTAATTTATAAACTACATGCAAAAGAAGCCTTCACAGATGTGAGGGCTTCTTTACATGGTTATTTGATTTACTCATTGAGGTTGCGTGTAATTGAATGATTTAAAGGAAAATGGAATGAAAATTCATGTCAGATAATACATTATATCTTATTGGGAATTGTGAAAAAATGGATATTCTAAAAGGTGAAAGGAGTGTTGCTCCGTGAAAACGAACTTTGCAGAAGTTGTTAAAAGCTTTGAAAACCGTCTAAAACGCAAATTAACGGACGTTGAATACCGCATACTCTACTTAAATTTTGTTAAGTCTACTCAGAATCGCAAGTAAATCATTCTTATCTCTTCCTGTCCATTGTACTAATTCTTCTATAGTGGGATTCCTACCTTTTGTCATTTGTATGTTTTGTATAATTTGTTTAACTTTACGTTCTATATGATTCAAAAAATCACCTTTTTAAATACATTATATACGAACGTATATTCTTTCATCAAATGGAGAAAGCCCTCATTACTCATTGCGGTAGGCTTCGCTGGTACACCCATACAACGCTACAATTATTTGAGAAACGTTCTCTGAAGCAATTAACTTTTCTTTTGTATAGAGTTGGTCATCTAATTGCTTCAGATAGGAACTACTAAACAAAAAATGAAACAAAAAATGAAACAAAAAAATCTGATAATCTCTACTTAACTTGGTAGTAAAAGCCCACCTCATCAAAAAGGTGGGCTTTTTACATATCCCAAAAGTCTGTGTAATCAATGTTAGAATCATGTCTTCTTAACGCTTTAATAATTTTCTTTGCATTTTTTATGCTCGGTTCAAACTCTTCTGGATCACATAGACGACTAATAGTACTTTTGCTAACTCCACTTTCCTTTGCTATTTCCTGCTGTGTAATAGAATTTTTATCAAGGTATTTACCGAACTTTGAACGTTTTTTTCCTAAACCAAACCAACTCATATAAATCTCCTTCCCTTTGTTTATTAGTAGCCATTATGTCCAATATTCCAATATTTAAAACTTTCTCCAATTCGTAGGAATAGTGGACAAGCAGTGCTTAATATCCTTTACCAAAGACGTAAGAGAGCGTCCCGCCAATAAAGTGGAATGGTGATGCTAGTTGTATCAATGGGAGTCAATACACGTCAACAAGACGTCAGGAGGGGTTTATATGTATAGACCGACGGTGAGATATGAGGATGTGTACAAAGAGTATGTGGAGAATGTTTTTCATGCTACCCATCTAGATCGCAGTCAAATTATAAGAGCAGCACTATTTATTGCTGGGCACACAGAACAGTTTTCTAGAATAATAGAACCTTATATAAGAAGGGGGATGTCTTTGCCGTCTCCGTTATGGAACGAAGAGGATGAAGAACTTTGGTTAAACCAAAAAGTAGTTGAACCTATGGAGGTTCAACAAGTGACTAAGGCCGTTCAAACGAAACCGGTTAGATTCGAAGAAAGAAGAGTGGAGGAACAGCCAATAGCAAGTCCAAAAGTGTTTAGTCCCGGTGGTGGGGTGTCCATTACGTTTGGAGGAAGTAATAGGTGACGTCCCTCTTCTCTATCTGGGAAAATTCTTACCACGTTACCTGGATACCGAGTTACCCAAGGCTAAGGGAGGGATTTTATAAAAAAATGAAGGTGGGGAGTAAGGTGCGGTTAAATCCTATGTTAAACAAACAGAAGAAAGACGTCTTTAGGAGACCTCGTTCTGATAAAAAACGGGATATAAAAATCCCTGTTACCAAAGAAGAAAAATTATTTATTATCAGAGCAGCGGTCGAGAGAAAAGAATCAGAAACGGATTATTGTACTCAACTTTTGAAGTCGTCTTTATCAAGAAATACAGAATTTGAGGAAGTGGAGTATGTTAACCACAAAGATACAGTTCATGTAAAGGTCAATGCTTTTCTAGAAGAACAAATTGCTTATTATGCAGCATTGTGGGGGTGTCGTAGTATTCGGAAGGTGACACATCGGATTTTCATGCAATCATTACGACTGGAGAGAGGGGAAATTATTTTTGAGGGCATATAGTGAGAAAAACCTTATTGGCCAAGAGTTAAAGCCATCAAGTTTTATGACTCGGTTTTTTATCCCCACGAACACAGAGTTACGGTTAATGGTACCAAGAGATATTTATTTTAGAGCTCAGGTGTTGTGTGAAGATGTGTATGAACTAACAGAAAATCGGTTTAAATTAGGGAACCTTGTTGAGATGTTATGGGAAGACTTCCTTGATTACGTGAGGAGAAAACAAGACATAAAAGCAACCTATCAACTTCTTCTTGAATACGACCAAGGAACGCCTAATGTAAGATTGAAAAAATATGATGAAAAGAACATAGAAGAAGTGCCTCTTTATCCAGTAAGAAAATCTCCAGTAGAAGAAGAAGTCGAGGTCTTCTATTCTAAAATGAAAAGGAAGGATGCACTAAGAGGAGAAGTGATGCTTTCAGATATAGCGCAGGTATTCCCTAATCACCACTTTACGCTAGAGAGGGTATTAGAAATACTTCTGATTGATTTTATTGTTAAGTATAGCAAGGGTGAAGCGCAAAAAATTGTGAAAGAATTTCTCGATGATGAAAAATAAAATAAAAAGGAGTAGGTTAACTAACTCATTCCACAAAAGGAATCGTTAACATATTGTTTTTAGTTAGGTTCCTGTATTTAACTTTACACTTCATATATGGATCAAATGAAATGAAATCTTTCGTTTCTTTTACGACGTGATCACTATACGTTTGATAAACTTTATTACGGGCTTGAGGGGGCATAAACTCTATCAAGCCTATATCGTAAGTATCGGAAGGTGCGGCTGGATCACCTTCTTTCTATGGAGTTTAACTCTAGTCGACAAACAACTTTGGTTGTTTGTCGCTTGTGCTATTTGTTCAGTTTTGAGTTCTCTCAAAACTCTCTATCTAATATGAGATCTATTTCTCACATACATGGTGGGGGCCTGTAGCTCAGCTGGTTAGAGCGCACGCCTGATAAGCGTGAGGTCGGTGGTTCGAGTCCACTCAGGACCACCATAATATAACAACTAATCAAACGATTGTTTTAATTGATCGTTTGTTTAAAAACGCTCGGGGCCTTAGATCAGCTGGGAGAGCGCCTGCCTTGCACGCAGGAGGTCAGCGGTTCGATCAAGGAATAGAAAGGTGGAGTATAAAACTGTTGAGTGACATAGGGTTGTTCCGTTAAAGGGCCAGATTCTGGAGTAAGGCTAATTAGAACTAACTGACAATTTAGAATGATATCGGGTTAAATAATCCTAATATTTTACAATTCGTGTTAAAATTAAGATAATTAAGTTATTTTAAGGAGGGTATATGGGTTCTTATAAAAAAGGTGTATTACTTTTAACTTATTTAACATCTTTCTACGGCTTTATAGCTGCATTATTTTACTTCAACGGATTTGGCGGTTTAATAGGTGGAACATTTTTTTTGGATTTGAAAACAGTTGAGGGAATTGGAGATGACGTTCCATTAGCAATAGTCAGTGGTCTTATTTTTCTTTGGTTACTTTTTGGGGTTGTCTATATTGCAAATAAATATTCTTCTTCTTACAACGTAGTTGATTACGAGACCGAAAACGTAAAAAATCTAGTCGCTGCCACGAACCAAGATTATATGTATCACAAAGTAGCAACCGACAATGGACCGAAAAAATCTAATATGGAAATGGTGTTGTACGTACTAGGTCTTTTCATTTTTGGAGGTTTATTGTTTACCTCAATTATTGAGGCGAGCTTCTATATTGAAGAATATTCAACGTACAAATTGTGGGAATTCCGTATTAGCACTATTTTCATTGCCATTTTATATTTTCTAATTGTTTATTTTTATCATAAGAAATCCAAAAAATTATTAAGTGAACAAACCACTATGAACAAGTATAAAAAGAGTTCATAAAATCATTTTGTGAAATATTACACTTAAACTAAAGGGAGCTTTTGTTTAACAAAGGTTGCTACGGCAACTCTTTTTCTTGTTGCACTAACGAGGCAGTAATATAAAGGGGGATAATATTGAAAAAAATATTGTTAATACTGTTGAGTATTGTTACATTATCTGGATGTAATGCAAACTCTTCTTTGTCCTTTGCAGAAGTAAGTCAAGAGAGTATCAGCAAAGATATTCAATTATTTTTTCAAGGTGTTAAAGAAGAAAATGGAGTCCATCTTTACCTTGATAAGAAGAATAACGCTGTATTTGTATACTTTAATGGGTCAAATGTTATTCAAGATGAAAAAGCTGTCTACTTTACTAGCTTTGATATTGAAAGCGAAAATGACACATTAAACTTATTATATAAGAGTGAGGAAACATCTGATTATTCAAATTCATCATTAGAACACGAGCTTTTCTATAAAGTGAACTTAGATAAATACTATGAGGAAGTTAAACTTTTAAATAATGGTAATGAGACATCTTTTGGGACAATATCAGGAAATAACTAATTTTCTTATTGAATTAACGGAGAGCTTTTCTTCAATAACGAACTTCCACAATCGGGCGCTTTTCTGAAATAAGGAAAGCGTCTTTCTTCATGAAAAGATCCAGATAATGGAATAAGACTTGGTAGTTAAATTGGATATTTATGTTAAAATAATTAGAGATTGTGTATCTGTGTTGTAGGAGGGATGTTCTTGAGGAGATTATTGAATGTAATCCTGCTTAGTTTTTTGGTTCTTTTTTTAATTTTGTGTTCCAGTAATGATTTAACTGAAGATAAAAAGCTATTACAGTTTGCAGAGAAGGCTTGGGAGGACTTTTATATAGAGTCATATATGATACTTCCTGAAACTAAGGAGGTATATTTCATGATAAATGAAGATATTGATAGAGAGGCTTTTGAAGCAGAATTAAATAAAAGATTAGCTAATAGTGAACTAAGTCACTATTCTTTAATCATTGATATGAAACTCTAAATTCTCAAACTTTTAGCACGGTGCATTGCGTCCAAGATAATATTATAGTCAAAGATGTGGTTGTTTCTTTTTATTTTTAAGGGGATGAAGATGAAATTATGGATGAAGATAATAAAAACAATTTTAGCAATTATTGTGATTTCTTTATCAGCGTATAGTTTAATAACGGATGAATATATAATATTGCCTTATACACTATTACTCTTAGGGCTAATGCTTTTAGTTATAAGAATTACTGAAATTCAAGAGAAACGAAAAGTAACAGGGGTTTTTTCTTTTCTTTCTTCTGGATTTGTTTTGTATGTCAGTATAAATGGTTTATTCAGCTAAAGGGAACTTTTCTTCAATAACGATCTTCAGCAATCAGGCGCTTTTCTGAAATAAGGAAAGCGTCTTTCTTCATGAAAAGGGTCAGATAATGGAATAAGACTTGGCAGTTAAATTGGATATTTATGTTAAGATAATTAGAGATTGTGAAGGATTGTACTTTATTTATAGAGGGAGTTTACTTGAGCAAGGTTCCTAAGTGGAAGCGTCTTGGATAATTAAAAAAAGATTGGAAGGGTTTAAATGAGACCAATAATTCTATTCATGAGCATTGTATTTATATTATTCGGTTGTAGTAGTAAGGGATATGACACGCTTCAAGAAGCAGTGCAAAGTAAATGGGATTACCCTATACAAGTTCTTAATCAAGATGAAGAGAATCAGGTAGTTGTTTATTTAGACAAATATGAAGATGATTTTCAATATGTAGTAGGGCTGTATCAATTTGATAACAATAGGTACAGCTATAATCATGAACCAAGTGAAGGACATGGCTCATCTGCGGGTAGAGGATATCCCATATTTGTAAAACCTGTTCAATTCGAAGGGGTAAAACCCATTTTATATGGAGCTGTTGTGACAGAAGAGCATGTAGCAACTAACTTTGTCATTCACTATACAAACGGTCAATCACAAGAGATATCGGCAAAAAACAATACCATTATAACAGAATACCCTTCTTTTATTACTCAAGACATACATCAATACTTTGGGGAAATGGATAATGTGATTGCTTATGATGAAAACGGAGAAGTAATAGCAAGTTGGAGATAATCACAGAAACCTGATTACGAAAGAACGATATGTCGCTAACGGGAGTTTACTGAAATAAGGTTCACAATTTCAATCCATTGGGGTATTTTGGCAGTATATAAACCATAAGGAGGAATTATATGACAGAAACTGATATTGCTATTGGGATTTATGTTTCTTTTCTAATTATATGTTTTTTTGCAAGTCTTAAATATGCTTCATTTATGATTAAGAAAACAGGTTTAGTCTTAGCACAGTCTATTGCCGCAGCATCCATTAACTTATTGTTAGGGATTATTGCGATAATTGGTTGGTTTTGCTATGTGTGGGGAGTTAATGAATTCTTGTTTTTTGGAGGATTAGTATTAGGAATTATCTTATTAATCACTAGCTTAGTGGTGCTGTCATTAACCCTGTTTTTTAGAAGAAAAGTCTTGATTAAGAATTACAATAAAAACCTTAATTAAAGGATTTCCTTGTGTAACTAAACGGGCGCTTTTATGGAATAACGGTAAAATACTAATGCCTCTGATGAGTTTGAAAAGTAAAGAACTTTTTTAAAAATAGCTCCGCATTTTTCAACGGAAGAATGCGGCTTCACGCCGTTAAAAGTAAAAAATTTATTTTCACCTAACAATTAACTACAGATTTAGGAGGTGATTTAGAAAGAAGTAAAAGGTACTAGATAAGAAAAGGTTAATACAATTCATGCTTTTGTATGAGGGAGATAGAAAATGAGATTACAAGAAATCATTGGTATAGTAAGAGAATATTTTTTTCTAGCATTAACAGCAGTAATTGTTTTAGGGATTATTTTCTTTATAGGGTATTTCATTATATATAAAAGTCTCTTTGGAGGGAAGAAAAGTCTTCCAAAGAAGCAATTGCTTATTGGAGGATTGTTTATAGGGTATGTAATCATGGTTATAGGAGTGACCTTTTTGAATAGAGGTGCGAATTTTCAGGGTGTGAATGTATCTTTTTTCAGTACATACCGAGAAGCTTGGAATAGCTTTAGTGTAAGACATTGGCAATTTGTGATTTTAAATATATTCATGTTTGTACCATTCGGTATCCTTTTGCCACTATTGCATTCTCGTTTTCAAAGAGCGATTTGGACAATCGGAGCGGCATTGTTATTTACCCTATCCATTGAAAGTATCCAGTTAATAACGGGATACGGTAATTTTGTCGTTGATGATCTATTTAACAATCTACTAGGTGCAATTATTGGATATGGTATCATCATGGGATTCATCACAATTAAAGCAAGGGGATTAAAGCAATCTTTTTTGTATGTTTCACCTTTATTTCTAGTGGTTATCCTATTTGGAAGCATGTTTACTTATTACCATTTGAAGGAGTTTGGAAATCTCTCCATCGGATATACTCTTAGGACTGATATGACGAAAGCAACAACCACTATTGATGTACAGCTCGATGATAATAGAACAACAGTCCCAGTCTATATGGGACCGCGCTATCCAAAGGCTTCTGCTGATGAATTTGTCATAGATTTTTTGGGGAAAATGAATCTTGATACATCGAATATGGAGGTTATTTCCTATCAGAATGAAGGTATTTATTGGATTGGAGATGAGAGATCTCATAATATGTGGTTTCGTTTCTTAGATGGAAGTTACAGTTATACGGATTTTTCAAGCTTTGATGAAGGTATAGAACCAAAAGACGTAGATGAGGCAACCTTACTAGAAAACGTAATACAATTCGGTATAGATATTCCTCAAGACTCACTTTTACAAAAAGTTGATACTGGGAGATATGAGTGGATTGTAGATAAAAAGGTTATAGGAAATCAGCTAATAGATGGTGTTTTAATGGTTAGTTATTACAATGATAATACAGTGAAAGTAATTGACAATCAGCTAATAACCTATGACAAGGTGAGAGATGTTCAAATAAAAAGCGAACAAGAAGCGTACAACGAAATTTCAGATGGGAAATTTAGAAATTACTCTCAAAACAAAGTGATAGAAACCTTACATATTCACAAAGTAGAGGTGAGCTATCTTTTAGATTCCAAAGGCTATTATCAACCTGTTTATGTTTTTCATAGTACAGTAGATGGAATGGAGATGACGATCTTAATTCCGGGAATCTAGAAATCTTTATTGCTGATTATAGTAATTCCAACGAGTTAGGGCAATACAATTTAAAAAACTCAACAACACTTTAATTTCATTTCAGGAAGCTTTTGTTCAACAAGGCTTTGACAATAATCTTCCACAATCGGGCGCTTTTCTGAAATAAGGAAAGTGTCTTCTTTATGAAAAGGGCCAGATTCTGGAGCGTGGAAGGAAATGACATCGAACTCTTTAGCGGGGCAGGTAGAATTGATATATAATTTTTAACAATGTGAAAATCATTTAAGGAGGGAATAG